>NZ_PJCA01000005.1 GCF_002836355.1 Moritella sp. Urea-trap-13 | reverse complement strand
AGGTGTTCAACGTAAAGAGATCCGTCAATCGATTGCATGTGTTAAGCATCAAAACATGGCTGGTTCTGATATGGGCGATGACCATAAAGAATACTTTGCTGGTGATGCAGCATTGAAAGCTGGCGGCGAAGATAACACGATGAACCAGTTCTAACTGATTATAACCCCCTCCCAACCTCCCCCTACAAAAAGGGGGAGGAGCAAGAGAGTGACTACTTTATTATCAGTTAAAATAAAAAGTCAGTTAATATGAAAAAACCAGCTTCGGCTGGTTTTTTTCGTTTTGAGGTAAATTAAATATTAAGGCCCAAGAGGTGCAGACTTTCAGTTGAGGCGATTAAAGACGGCTTGCCCGCTGCGACCCCATCCATGGGGGCTTGAAGTTTGCGTCCCTGCAAACAACAGCAGCCTTTCTTTAATTGCTTCGTCTTTATTGCATCACGAGTAAGTAAATCCAGCTCAAATACAGTGTGAAATTAGTATGGTTTTTTATCCCCTCTGATTAGAGCTTGAATTGGCTGAGTAGGCTCTC
The DNA here is from genome assembly GCF_002836355.1 of Moritella sp. Urea-trap-13. Classification (NCBI taxonomy): domain Bacteria; kingdom Pseudomonadati; phylum Pseudomonadota; class Gammaproteobacteria; order Alteromonadales; family Moritellaceae; genus Moritella; species Moritella sp. Urea-trap-13. Next base: position 13,107 of record NZ_PJCA01000005.1, on the reverse strand, counting down.
TAGCTGACAACCAGCAGCGGATAGATCTTCTGACACCTGCGCGGATTCATGGCTCGATTCAAGTAGGTTCGTGACTACATCTCGGATGGTGACCATGTTGCGGTTTATCTCCTCGGTAACAGAGCTTTGCTCTGTGGCTGCAGTCGCAATTTGATTGGTCATGTCATTGATCGCATCGACGGCATTTGTTACTGCAGATAAACTATCGGAAATTTCTGCTGATGATTGCGCCGCACGAATACTGGTATCCTGACTGGTATTCATGGCTGCTACGGCCTGAGCAACTAATTGATGTAGTCCGTCTAGCATCTCTTTAATCTCGAGGGTGCTATCTTGAGTGCGGCTAGCAAGGCTGCGTACTTCATCTGCGACAACAGCAAAACCACGGCCTTGTTCACCAGCTCGGGCAGCTTCAATCGCAGCATTAAGTGCTAACAAATTGGTTTGTTCGGCAATGGAGCCGATAACCTGCAATACACCATCAATTTTTTGTGACTGCTCGTGCAATGAAGTCATATGTGAACCGGCTTGCTCCACTTCGTCAACCAACGCGGTAATGGCACCGGTAGATGTTGCAACTTTATCCTGTGCAATTTGTGAATCTTGAGTAGCAGCATGGGTTGCATCGGCAACTTGGGTCACGTTCTGGGCAACATCATTGGCTGTTGCACTCATTTCAGTGACGGCGGTAACAATTTGGTCTGTTTCGTTGTTGTGTATGGTTAGTTGTTCTGCTGTTTGCTGGGTCTGTAAATTAAGACTGCTGGCCGCGTTAGAAATTTGATGTGTTGCACTGGATACGTCAGTTATTATGCTATGTAACTTTGATACGAAGCGGTTAAAAGCCTCACCGAGTTGGGCAATTTCATCTTTCCCTGTTATATCAAGACGACGGGTTAAATCACCTTCACCATCGGCAATATCTCTGAGCGTATCGACCATCACATTGATAGGTTGGGATACCCGGCGCGCGACCCATAACATAATAACAATAGTAAGTAGTGCTAGTATCGCTGAACTGGTGATCACGGATTGTATTTGTACCCGCATTTGTCGCCATGCAGAGTCACTATATGCGGTGGTTGCGCGTTCAATATCATCAATGTAAACCCCGGTGCCAATGAACCAATTAGTACCTTCTACTGGCGCGGCATAACTGAGTTTTGGTTGTGGGGACGCAGAGCCAGGTTTGGCGTAAACATAGTTAAAGAAATCGCCACCGGATTGACCCGCTTTAATTAACTCTTGAATTATTTTTACGCCATTAGGATCTTGCAATGCCAAGCGATTTTTACCCTGTTCCGACTCAGAAGTCGAATGAACAATATTATATCCTTCGTTATCGTAAATGAAAAAATAACCCGAATTATTTTCTGAAAAACGCACCGTCTTCAACATAGCTCTTATATTATCTAGTGCTTTCATTTTGTTTTGTTCATTGTCGAGTTCACTTTTCACCACTTTACGCGCTATATTGACAGCATCGCTAAGCTGTTTTTGACGTTCTGAAAGCAGTAGATCATGGTGATCTTTAATTGTATTCTCAACTGCATCTGTTTGCAGATTGACAATAATGGTTAATGCTACAGATAACGCAATAACCATAGGTAAAATTGCAATGAGCAACAGCTTATTTTTCATTTTTAAATTATTCATGATAGAGCCTTTAGTTCACGGTTGAGTTACAATTTTTTTCATTTTTGATTGGGTATACCTTATTGTAACGGCGGAGCTGAAGGGAACTTTAATAGACAATAGTAGCCCGTATCGTGGTTGGACCAGAGCTAAATAGGGCTTAAAAGGGAAAACTTCTATAGTTTCAATCATTACTTTAATTTTAATCGAAGAATTAATTATTTAATAAACACTGTTATATTATTTTATGCGACTCATGCTTATTTGAGTATCTATCACTTTGGTATCTATCATCACCATATAACATCTCTGCATTTATATTTTGTTCCCTCCCTTTCATTTTATATAAAAGTAGGGAGGGTTAGGCTGGAGTTATGTTTAACTTGGGGTCATGTGTCATCTTTATTTTTCGATTTTTTACTCGGCATTAAATTAGCGAGCAATTCTGTTGGCATTGGAAATAAGATGGTGGAATTTTTTTCACTGGCGATCTCAGTTAAGGTTTGCAGATAACGTAGCAGGATCGCATTTGGTTCTTGGGCTAGTTTCGCTGCTGCTTCGACTAATTTGTCCGATGCTTCCATTTCCCCTGATGCATGAATCACTTTCGCTCGTCGTGTTCTCTCTGCTTCCGCTTGTCGTGCAATAGCCCTGATCATAGTCTCGTTTAAATCAATGTGTTTTATTTCCACGTTCGATACCTTGATGCCCCAACCATCGGTTCGTGCATCTAAGATGGCTTGGATATCGGTATTGAGCATATCTCGATTGGCTAACATTTCATCCAATTCATGCTGACCTAATACCGACCTTAATGTGGTTTGCGCTAGTTGCGAAGTGGCTTGCAGAAAGTTTTCAACATTGATAATGGCTTTTTGAGAATCGATTACTCGAAAATAAATAACCGCATTAACTCGCACGGATACATTATCGCGGCTGATAACGTCTTGACTGGGCACATCCATCACCACAGTACGTAAGTCGACGCGTACCATTTGTTGTATTACCGGGATGATGATGATCAAACCAGGTCCTTTGACCTTTTCGAAACGGCCAAGGAAAAACACAACCCCACGCTCGTATTCGCGCAGGATCCGAAACATGCTGATGATCAACAGGAGTAATAAAAAGATAATTGCCCCGGTAAATAACATGCCGCTACTGAGGATTGCTTGCATCGTTAACCTCCAATTCAGTGAGTGGCATTAAGATCAGCGTTAAGCCATCAATGCCATTGATTTCTACTACTTGTCCGGCGATGAGTTGTTGCGGGCAATAAGCTGACCAACGTTCACCGTTTATATTAATATAACCTTGGCCGATGAATCCTGTGTCGACGGTGGTTTCTGCACCAATTAATGCTTCTTTACCACTGACGACTTTGTTTTTGCGTATGTCCCATAAATAGCCAAATATAAAGATGAAAAATAGTAATGACACCACAGCAAGGGCAGCGATAAGTTGTATCGACACCTGAAATTGCGGTAGGTCGGTATCAAATAAAAATATCGAACCCAGGGTAAAGGCCACTAGACCCCCGAGTCCAAAAATACCTACGCTCGGTGACATAGACTCCGCTATCAGTAAGGCAATGCCGAGTAATAATAATGCTAGTCCAACATAATCAAGCGGTAACAGTTGGAAGGCGTACAGGGCAATAAATAACGAAATTGATCCTGCGATACCTGCGACTCCAATACCGGGACTGTAAAACTCGAGCAAGATGCCATAGACCCCAATTAGCATCAGGATGTAAGCGATATTTGGATCTGTGATGGTGCCAATAAAGTTACTGCGCCAACTGGGTTTACGTAGTTCCAGTGGACTATTGGTCAATGTGAGTAATCTTTGCTGCTGTTTAATGGTGACGTATTGACCGTCGAGCTTTTGCAATAAATGTTGTGGTGATTGCGCGATCAGATCAATGACGTTTTTATCCAATGCTTCGACCGCAGTAAGCGTTGCAGCCTCGGTCACAGCTAACTCTGCCCATTCGACATTACGTTTACGTAGTTGGGCTAAAGAACGAATATAGGCCACTGAATCGTTAAGCACTTTTTTTTCCATCGCTGTTTTTTCAGTTACTTGTGGTGAACCCGATGGCGTAGGAGAAGATGGTGATTTGCTGGCCTCAGGTTCTAATGCATCAGGTTGGGCACTGGGTTTGTTATCAGCATCAGGTGCCGGCTGATAAGGATTGGCAGGTTTCTTGTCACCACCGCCGGGCAGTGGATTACCAATACTGACAGGAGTCGCTGCACCTAGTGTGGTGGTGGTCGCCATGGCTGCGATATGACAGGCATAGAGAATATAGGTACCTGCACTGGCAGCTCTGGCTCCGGGAGGATGAACTAAGCAAGCAATGGGGATATCAGAGTTTAAGATAGCTTGGTTAATATCACGCAAGCTAGACACTAAGCCGCCGGGGGTATCGATAGTAATAATAATCAGTGGTGCTAAATTTGAGTTGAGAGTAGCGTTATCGTCCTGACTATCACTTGTGGTTGGTTGGTTAGCTCGCTTGATTTCAGATGTGAGGTAATGACTAACGGCAGGACCAATGGCCCCCTTGATGGTTAATACGGGCACTGCGGTTGCAACGTTGTTGGCAGCGGTTTCTGTAGGCTCTGCCTGGTTAGCATTTAACATGCTGCTATAAATCAATAGCATACTTATCAGCAAGTAATACATAGGTAACATCTCACTATCACGTTACCTATATTCTAGTTCATTAATAGCATGCCCGCGTTGTTGTTAATGGTAATAATAGCGGGCAGATTATTACTATGTTGGTTCTATACAAGTGCTATGACAGCTTGAATTGGCTGAGCAGTGTTTCTAATTCTTTGCCTGCGGCTGATAAGTCAGTGGAAACTTGTGTTGTTTCATGACTTGATGCTAATAGTTGGGTAACCACATCACGAATATTGATCATGTTACGATTTATTTCATCGGATACTGAACTCTGCTCTGTTGCGGCGGTAGCAATATGCGTAGTCATATCATTAATGGCATCAACAGCATCGGTGACGGCTGATAAACTACCGCTGATTTGCGTCGATGATTGCATCACATGGGCGCTGGTCTCTTGGCTAGTTTTCATGGCGCTAACCGCTTGTGCGACAAATTGATGTAAACCATCAAGCATCACTTTAATTTCTAATGTACTGTCTTGTGTCCGACTGGCTAAGCTACGCACTTCATCAGCAACAACGGCAAAACCTCGGCCTTGCTCACCCGCTCTGGCAGCTTCGATCGCGGCATTCAGTGCTAATAGGTTGGTTTGGTCGGCAATCGCGCCGATCACTTGTAATACATGATCAATCTTTTGCGATTGATCATGTAGTGAACTCATGTGGCCACTGGCTTGTTCGACATTATCAACCAAATTAGTGATGGCATTATTCGACGTCGAAACATTATCTTGTGCTAATAAAGAATCTTGGGTGGCTAATTTTGTAGCGTCAGCTACCTGAATGACATTTTCAGCGACATCGTTGGCCGTGGCATTCATTTGGGTAACGGCGGTAACAACTTGGTCGGTTTCATTATTATGAATGGTGAGTTGTTCGGTGGTCTTTTGGGTTTGCTGGCTTAAGCTAGTCGCAGAATCCGTTACTTGGTGAGTGACATCGGCCACTGCGCTGATAATGCATTGTAACTTTGAAGTGAACCGGTTAAATGCACCGCCCAGTTGGGCTATTTCATCACTGCCTTTAATATCTAGACGGCGGGTTAAGTCGCCCTCGCCATCGGCAATATCATTGAGGGTATTAAGCATGTCGTTAATTGGGTTGGCAACTCGTTTAGCTATCCATAACATCACTAAACTGGTGAGCATAACCAGCACGATCGCACTGATAATCGCGGATTGTATTTGCGTGTAAAGCTGTTGCCATGTCGATGCACTGAAAGTCGCTAACTCTTTTTCAATATCATCAATATAAACGCCCGTGCCGATGAACCAATCAGTACTGGCAATCGGTGCAGAATAACTTAACTTTGGCTGCAATGAATCAGTGCCAGGTTTAGGGTAAACATATTCAACAAAGCCACCGCCAGACTGACTTGCCTTAATCAGTTCTTGGATCAGCATCACCCCATTTTTATCTTGTAATGCGAAACGGTTTTGGCCTTGATTTGCTTCGTTGGTTGCGTCGGCAATATTGATGCCTTGACTGTCATAAATAAAGAAATAGCCGAGGTTGTTGTCGCCATAACGAGCTTGTTTAAGTAGATCGCGCACATCCGCTAGGCTTTGCTGTTGGTTTAGATTATTCGCTGAGGCGAGGTTCATTTGTCGTTGTATTATTTTTTGGGTTATTTTTACGGCATCACTGATTTGTTTCTGACGTTCGCTACGCAACAGTGATTCATGGTTATCAATCATGCTGGTTACTGAATTCGCTTGTAAATTAGCAATAATGGCTAACGCAACGAACAGTGCAATCATCATAGGTACTATCGCAATTAGTAGTAATTTACTCTGCATTCTTAAATTATTCATGTATTAACCTTTAGCTCAGTTAAAAATAACAAGGTGTCTTATTAGCTCATTTTTTTACCTATATTTATATATTCTTATACTTAAATTGTTAACTTAGTGTTTATTTTTTGTGTTGTTTCAATGTATTTTAAAATAATTTTGGATACTGGCGCTGGCGATTTATAGAACACTGCGTTGTTTTTACTCACACCTTTTATCGCGGGGCTTGAGATTGTTTTTTTATAAAATATCAAATAAATTTATAATGTTATGACTTAGTTTTTTAATCCAAAACATAATGCCTGAGAATACTAATTTGCCGACACATGGTTGCATGTTAAACAGTTGTAGGTATTATGTTTATCTGTTTGTTGAATATATAGCCTGATAATGTGCGTTATCAGAATTGTAAATCTTAAGGAAGGGATGTTGATGGAAGCTTTAACAAATTTTATTTCTGCTGTAAATGGTGTGGTGTGGGGTGTACCTATGCTCGTCATGATCTTAGGCGTGGGGTTATTCCTGTCTTTAGGATTGAAGTTGATGCCAATTTTAAAAATAGGCACGGGCTTTAAATTACTTTGGGCTGGACGGAAATCGAGTTCAGGCGATAAAGGTGAAATATCGCCGTTTAATGCGTTAATGACATCGCTTTCTGCAACCATCGGTACTGGTAACATTGCCGGTGTTGCAACGGCTATCTTTTTAGGTGGACCGGGCGCGTTGTTTTGGATGTGGTGTACTGCATTAGTGGGCATGGCAACTAAATATGCAGAAGCAGTATGTGCGGTTAAATATCGTGAAACGGATGCCAATGGTAACCACGTTGGTGGTCCAATGTATTACATCAAAAATGGTTTAAGCAGTAAATGGGCTTGGCTCGGTACTGCGTTTGCTATTTTTGGCTCAATTGCTGGTTTTGGTATTGGTAACACAGTGCAATCAAACTCTGTTGCGGATGCATTATCAAGTAGTTTTGGTATTTCGCCAATAGTTTCTGGCTTAGTAATGATGGTATTGGTTGGCTTAGTATTAATGGGTGGCGTTAAACGTATTGCTGATGTGGCGGGTAAATTAGTACCAATCATGGCAATATTTTATATCGGTGCTGGTTTGGTTGTGCTAATCATGAATGCGAGTGAAATTCCTGCTGCATGGGCATTAATTATTGAAAGCGCATTTACTTCGGTTGCTGCACAAGGTGGTTTCGCTGGTGCTGCTGTTTGGGCTGCTATCCGTTTCGGTGTAGCTCGTGGTGTTTTCTCTAACGAAGCAGGTTTAGGTAGCGCGCCAATTGCACATGCTGCCGCGCAAACTAATGATCCGGTTAAACAGGGTCTTATCGCGATGTTAGGTACGTTTATTGATACCCTTATCGTTTGTAGTATTACTGGTTTTGCTATTGTTGTATCGGGTGCATGGACATCGGGTGAAACTGGCGCGGCATTAACATCTGCTGCCTTTGCCAGTGCATTACCGGGTGTTGGTAACTACATCGTTGCTATTGCACTGTCGGTATTTGCTTTCACGACTATTCTTGGTTGGAGCTTCTACAGCGAAAAATGTGTGCAGTATCTATTTGGTGTTAAAGCGATTGTACCATTCCGAATCTTGTGGATCATTGCAGTGCCAATTGGTGCGACAAGTTCATTAAGTTTTGTATGGCTACTTGCTGATACATTAAATGCAATGATGGCACTGCCTAACTTGATTGCGCTAGTACTACTTAGCCCTGTGGTTTTCAAGCTAACGAAAGAATATTTTGCGAAGCAAGGCAATGCTGCTAAAGAGTAATTTGTCCTGTTAACAAACATGGGTCGGTAATGTCTGGCCAATGATGATCATCAACAGTATTTAAACCCCGTCTATTTTCGTTGAAAGTAGGCGGGGGTTTTGTTTTTATGCTGTAATTATCTATTGCTTGGATCTCTATCTTTCGCTACTGTGTTTTTATTGATATCGGTTTTATAAAAATACGCATGAACAGGGAAATACATAATATGAGTTCAGATAAACTCGCCACGCAACTTGTGTCGGCAGGACGCGATAAAAAATTCTCACACGGTGCAGTGAATCCTGTTGTTCAGCGTGCATCATCAATTGTATTTGACTCAGTTAAAGCCAAAAAAGCCGCGACAGCAAAACGTGCTGATGGTGAATTGTTTTATGGTCGTCGTGGTACCCAAACGCATTTCTCTCTGCAGCAAGCGATGACCGAATTAGAAGGTGGTGAAGGCTGTGCGCTTTATCCTTGTGGCGCAGCGGCAGTGACTAACTCTATCTTGTCATTTGTAAGCGCGGGTGAGCATATCCTCATGACCGGTGCTGCGTATGAACCAACGCAAGATTTTTGTAATGTGATGTTAGCTAAAATGAACGTAGCGACGACGTATTACGACCCTATGTTAGGCGAGGGCATTGCTGCATTAATGCAACCGAATACTAGCGTAGTATTCTTAGAATCACCAAGCTCGGTGACCATGGAAGTACAAGATATCCCTGCGATTGTAAAAGCAGTGCGCGCGGTAAACCCTGAAGTTATTATCATGATAGATAATACGTGGGCGGCGGGCGTGTTATTTAAAGCACTTGAACATGATATTGATATCTCAATTCAAGCGGGTACGAAATACATCATTGGTCATTCTGACTATATGTTAGGTACAGCAGTTGCTAATGAACGTTGCTGGGCACAATTACGTGAACAGTCTTACTTAATGGGGCAAATGGTTGATGCTGATACTGCGTACATGGCGAGCCGTGGTTTACGCACTATGGGTATTCGTTTAAAGCAGCATGAAGCTGCAAGTATTCAAGTCGCTAACTGGTTAACGACACGTTCAGAAGTGGAACGTGTTAATCATCCAGCACTACCAAGCTGTAAAGGCCATGAATTCTACAAACGTGATTTTAATGGTTGTAACGGTTTATTCTCGTTTATCTTAAAAGACAAATTAAGCAATGAACAACTGGCTAACTATTTAGATCACTTTGCCCATTTCAGCATGGCATATTCGTGGGGCGGTTATGAGTCATTAATCTTGGCTAACCAAGCTTCAGAGTTGAATCGTATTCGACCTGCAGGTGATGTAGATTTCACTGGTACGCTAGTGCGTTTACACATTGGTTTAGAAGATGTAGAAGATCTTATTGCTGATCTAGAAGCGGGTTTTGCTCGACTTTAAATACTCAGAGTTAATGAACTAGTAATGAACTAAAAGTAACGGACTAAAACTAGTCCGTTACTACTAATTTCTAAGACGGAATTACCACTTCTTTTTTGATCGCCTTTCTCGATTTAAACTGTGTCATCGCCACACCTGTAAGTACCAATGCACCGCCAATAAACTGATAACTCGATAGCTGTTCATCAAGAATAAAGGTTGCCATAACCGCGGTAAATACCGGTAATAGGTTCATGAACATTGCCGATTTGTCTGCGCCGAGATGTTGGATACTCTGCATCCATAACCAGGTAGCTAAGATTGACGTCGGAATTGCGGCATATAATACCAACGGTAATGATTCTGTGGTTAGGCTGACTTGGCCGTGGTACGTCAATACAGGTAATAAGATGATTACCGCAAATACCATCTGTACATATAACGCGATCCAGTTATTGAACGGTAGACGCCAGCGTTTGAGCAATACGCCGTACAGCGAGTAACTACACGCGGCAATCAGCATATAAGTATCGCCAATATTAATGCCTTCTGATAACAAGTTACTGATTTTACCGTGACTAAGCATATACACTAAACCCGTCAGTGAGATCATCGCGCCAAACAGAGCATTTTTGGTTAACGTAAGTCCGAGTATCGGCACACTAAACATCAAGCTTAACAAAGGGACTAAGGCAAAAATCAGCGTCATGTGGGTTGCTGTTGTTGTCGCCGCAGCAAAGTAGGCGAGGGATTGATTAATCGCCATGCCCAGTAAGGCGAGGAATGCTAGCTTAAGTAAATAAGGCTTAATAGCATGGCGTTTTTTCCATACCGGTTTGATTAAAAAAGGCGTAAGCGTAATTAAGGCAATGAACCAGCGATAGAAAGAAATTGTTTCGGGTGCGATCACATTGGTCGATAAAATATTAACAATTGAATTGCCTGACCAGATGATAACCGTGAATAGCGGGAGTAAAAAGTACATGTAGATCTGCTTGCGTATAAAAAGGCGATTGTAGCAGAGAATATAATGTAATTTATAGACAATAAACCAAGGTGATGTAATGGAGTAGGACCATCACCTTGGTTTCACGTTATTCTAGGGTATTGTTTGCTGTATTTTCCGTTAAAGTACGGCTGTCTTTTGCAATACGCGTTTCTTAACGACCGTTTCATTAAATACTAATGACAATACGATGATACTGCCACCAAGTGCTAATTTGACTAAGTCAGCATCGCGATTCCAAATAACCAAGTTAACCAATAAGCCTAATGGCACAAGCACGTTATTCATTGCCGCTAATGTACCTGCATTAACTAAACATGCACCTTTATTCCACATGAAGTAACCTAATCCTGAAGCGATAATGCCAAGGTAAGTTAATACGCCCCACTGTGTTGTGGTGCTTGGCATTTTTTCAGTACTACCTAGCAACATGAATGCGACTGCAGCAACTAGGAATGCGCCAATATAAAACAGGCCAAATACTTCGCTATGTTTGACACCTTTCAATTCGTTTTCTGATAATTTCTTGTAAGCCACTTGGCCGATCGCCATGGCAATATTCGCGCCTTGCACCACTAAGAACCCAATGACAAAGCCTTCATTAATACCTGCGTATTTAATGACAATCGCACCTAATACCGCGATAAGCGCAGTACCTAAATACCAAGGGCTGAAGCGTGAATGTAATAAGTCATCAATCAAGGTCACATAGATAGGCGTGAACACGGTAAATAATAATACTTCTGGCACGGATAGCAGTAGGAATGATTGATAATAGAAACCATACATAATACCCAGCTGACAAGCGCCGATAGCCATCACTTTAATAATGGTAGAGCGGGCTAGGTTACCCAGTCGTAAAAAAGGGATGAATACTAACATCGCTAAGCCAATACGGAATAATACCGAGAACCAAGCATCAACCTGACCGGATAAATAAACCCCGATAAGACTAAATGAAAAAGCCCATACTAAATTTGTAATGATTAAAAAATGCATTCCGTTACCTTAATTAATAGATGCCTGCAGGTTTGACGACGATTGCCGAAAATAGTGACTAGAGTTTATATTTTGCTTGGTTTACATTACAGACTTGTGTTTTAAATTTGCCATTTTGATTTACGTCAGACTAATAAATGAGCATTTGTAAGTTGTGAATACGGGTATATTTAATGTTGATATAATTAATATTAGCTGTTTATTTGCGAATATCGAGATCGTTATAATGATGAAACTAAGTGCTTTATTACCTTTTACCCTGCTGGTGGCGTTTAATTCGGCTGCGAGCGTAGCTGTAAATCCTATTTTTCAATTAGAAGCCAAACCTGAAATTGGCGAAATGGTGACGTCATCTACTGCTGAACTTTGTGAAGTTGCCAAAGGTTCTGTGGATTACCTTAATTTGGGGGAGGATTATGATCCCGGTATTATCACTGCAGGCATAACAGCGCAATTTGGTGGTGATTTAGATAGAGTGAAGCGTACCCTTAATTTTATTTGCCAAGTAGAACAAACTGATAAATTAGCAGGAACGCCGAGCCGTTTAATGGATGCTAATTTTATTGCCGAACACTTCGATGTGATCCGCTGGATGCCAGATAAAAACCAAGCGCAGGGCTTTGCCAAAAATAAACCGTTGTTGAAAAATATCCCTGACGACAAAATTTTACTGACCAAATATTATATTAAACTAGCGAAAGGAACGGCAAAGCAAACCCCTGAAACCCCTTATGCGTTATATGCTATTCCGAATGATGAAAAAGACCTCTCGCTTGAGCAAGCCAATGCAGATCTGAGTTTGACCCGTCATCAACTCACCAAACAAGATGTCATCACCGGAATTTTGGATAAAGATAAATTAGCAGAGCCTATGGTGTGGTTATCGCGTTATGATTTAGAAGACTCATTAATGCAAGGCACGGTAAAAGTCGATTTTACTACTGATAAGAGTGCGAGTGATGATAGCAGTGAGATAACCAGCCAGTTTTTTAACGTACATCGTAATAATGGCATTGGTTATAAACGTAATTTAAAGAAAGAACAGCAGGGGCGTTATTGGTACTTCAAGAAAACCGAGTCGGTGATGGGCTATGGTAAAGATGCTAATTATAAGATCCCTGTTTATCCATTAGTCACAGTAGCAGGCGATCTCGCTCACTTAGGTTTGGGTAAGCTCATTATGTTGACCCACAATGGCGAAAGCCGTTTAACCGTATTAGCAGACACGGGCGGAGCATTTGAGAATAACCAATATCAGCTTGATTACCTTGGCGGTTACTTCAAAAATTGGGATGACTATATTAATACTTACCGCACCTTCTCTGATTATTTTGAAGCAAGAATATTATTGTTGAAAGATAAGTGATTTTTTAACTCGGATTACTTATCGCACATAAGTATAAAAAGACGGGGCTACTAAAGTAGAGCTGCTATTATGGGTATGAGCTGCATGGATGCTAACTTACCTATTTCAAGCCCCCATGGATGGTTTCACGGCGGGCAAGCCGTCTTTAATCGCCTCAACTGAAAGTCTGCACCTCTTGGGCCTTAATATTTAATTTACCTCAAAAAGAAAAAACCAGCCGAAGCTGGTTTTTTCATATGAACTGACGTTCTATTTTAACTGATAAATCATTCTATAATAATGCGTGTCTAACGATTATTAGAACTGGTTCATCGTGTTATCTTCGCCGCCAGCTTTCAGTGCTGCATCACCAGCAAAGTATTCTTTATGGTCATCGCCCATATCAGAACCTGCCATGTTTTGATGCTTAACACATGCAATCGATTGACGGATTTCTTTACGTTGAACACCC
>NZ_PJCA01000004.1 GCF_002836355.1 Moritella sp. Urea-trap-13 | reverse complement strand
ACTTGCGCTTAATTAAAGTGCTAAGTACGTTTATTGGGATGGTGAGTAGCTAGGATAGCCAATAAAAAACCAGCCTACGGCTGGTTTTTGATGTATTTAGTGTTAGCTCATATAGACTATATTATCTATTGAAGCGTGTTGGGATTAGTCTTAACGCCAAGCCTTAAAGGTATTAATTAAACCATTTGTTGAACTATCATGGCTATCAACTGATTGATCATCATTTAGTTCAGGTAGAATTTGATTTGCTAATTGCTTACCTAACTCTACACCCCATTGGTCAAAGCTAAAGATATTCCAGATAATACCCTGTGTGAAGATCTTATGTTCATACATCGCTAACAACGAGCCAAGTGTTTTAGGTGTGAGCTGTTTGAATAAAATAGAGTTTGTTGGGTTATTACCTGTAAACGTTTTAAATTCAGCTAATGCAGCAATATCTAGTTTTGACATGCCAGAGTGAGTGAGTTCATCAATCACCGTTTGTTTTGTTTTACCAAATGCTAACGCTTCTGTTTGTGCAAAGAAGTTAGACATTAATTTAGCGTGATGATCGGAAATTTTATTATGTGATTGAACTGGTGCAATAAAGTCACAAGGGATCAGCTTGGTACCTTGATGGATTAATTGATAAAAAGCATGCTGACCGTTCGTGCCTGGTTCACCCCAGATAATAGGACCTGTTTGATAATCTACTGCATTACCGTCACGATCAACACTCTTACCATTTGATTCCATATTACCTTGTTGGAAATAAGCTGCAAAACGATGCATATATTGATCGTAAGGTAAAATAGCTTCGCTTTCAGCACCAAAGAAGTTGTTATACCAAATGCCTATTAATGCTAGGATTACTGGAATATTATCTTCTAGTGGTGTTTCAACAAAGTGCTTATCCATATCGTGTGCACCGCTAAGTAACTCTTCGAAATTGTCAAAGCCAATACTCAATGCGATAGATAAACCAACTGCTGACCAAAGTGAGTAGCGACCGCCAACCCAATCCCAAAATTCAAACATGTTCTTAGTGTCAATTCCGAAAGCTTGAACACCGGTTGCATTCGTTGATAGTGCTGCAAAGTGAGACGCAACATATTCTTCATTTTCAGCACTTGCTAAGAACCATGATCTTGCACTGTGTGCATTAGTCATTGTTTCTTGTGTTGTGAAGGTCTTCGATGCAATAAGAAAGAGAGTTGTTTCTGGATTTAAATTTTTGAGTGTTTCGGCGATATGAGTACCGTCGACATTAGAAACAAAATACATATTTAAATGATTTTTGTAAGGTCGTAAGGCCTCGGTAACCATGTAAGGACCTAAGTCAGAACCACCAATACCTATATTTACAATATCGGTAATTGCTTTACCGGTATAACCTTTCCAATTACCACTAATTATTTCATGACAGAAGGTTTTCATTTGCGCTAATACGGCATTGACTGCTGGCATCACATCTTTACCACCAACCATTACAGGTGTATTACTGCGATTTCTCAGTGCGGTATGTAATACAGCTCTTTTTTCGGTTTGGTTGATTTGCTCACCTGAAATCATTGCTGTAATTGCTGAAGGTAAATCAACTTCACGAGCAAGTGCCGTCAATTTTTTTAGTGTGCACTGTGTAATGATATTTTTAGAGAAATCACATAAAATATCATTGTTAAACAGCTTGGAGAACTGCTCAAATCTATTGGTATCATCAGCAAATAAATTGCCGATATTAGTTTTCTGCATGTCTGAGTAGTGTGCTGTTAAATCTTGCCAAGCATTCGTTTTTGTTGGGTTCATGATGTTATTTTTCACTTTTAACTAAATGGAATGTGGTAATTAATCTACATATCGAGCTGGTAAAGCGATTTAAAGGTGACTTAATCTGATGTAGCTTAACTATGTAAGTAATTTTATTACATAATAGCTATTATTCATAAAAAAAATATTGTTAATGTTAGGCTTATCGCGTTTTTACTGCATGTTACACCTTGTTACAAAATATTTAAGGGAAAATGGCTTAATATGAGTATTGACCTTACACTAAGGGTAAAGGTTATATTTTACGCATATTATCATTAATAAGGTTTTTCGTTATGTCTAAAACACTTTCAATTGGTATCGAAGGCATGTCATGTGCCGGTTGTGCATCCAAATTAGAATCAGCTTTAAATTCTGAAAATGGTATTGAGGCTCGAGTTAATTTTGCACTTAACACTGCTCAAGTAAATATAGCTGATATTACGTCAAGCCATGCAGTAAAAGCTGTTTTAGATGATAAGAATTATACTTACCACACTGAAGAATTATCACTTTCTATTAGTGGTTGGTCTTGTGCTAACTGCGCGGCTAAAACAGTATCTAAATTATTAATGAATGAAGATATATTAACTGTGGAAGCAAATTTTGCGAGCGAAAAAATTACTTTAACGTATTTTTCTGGCGGTGTTGTCCCTGCAGATATTATGAATGTGATCATTAACCTTGGTTACCAAGCGACGGTTAATCAAGGGAGTGTGGTATCACAAACAGAAAACCTCTTAGCTCGAGCTGCTGAATTAAAAAGACAAAATAAACAGCAGCTATTATTTGTGATTATTTCTGCATTTTTAACATTACCCTTACTTGCTGGTATGTTAACGATGTTTATTGATGATATTAGCCTTATGGTTCCTGTATGGCTGCAATTATCTTTAGCTACTCCAGTTCAATTTATTATCGGTCGCCGATATTATCTAGGGGCATATAAATCATTAAAGAATAGTGCTGCCAATATGGATGTTCTTGTCGCTACTGGTACTAGTGCTGCTTATTTCTATAGTTTGTATTTATTTTTAACGTTTGGTGAGGCTGTACAAGGTCTGGTGTATTTTGAAGCCAGTGCCGTCGTGATCACTTTAATATCGTTAGGTAAATATTTAGAAGAGAATGCCAAACAAAGTACATCTTCGGCTATCTATGAATTGATGATGTTGAGACCGGAAGTTGCGCATGTCAAGCGTGCTGGAGAGTGGCTAACGTTACCGATTGAAGAAGTTGTTATCGGTGATGAAGTCCGGGTACTTGCAGGTGAAAAAGTGCCGGTAGATGGCATCATTATTGACGGTAAAAGTGAATTAGATGAATCGATGATCACAGGGGAGAGTTTACCCGTTGTGAAGAATATTGGAGAAGCACTTATTGGTGGTTCTATTAATGGTACTGGTGTTTTATTGCTACGGGTTAATGCGGTAGGTAAAGATTCGAGTTTAAATAAAATTATATCTCTTGTCGAAACAGCACAAATGGCTAAAGCACCTTTTCAGCAACTCGTTGATAAAATAAGTAATATTTTTGTGCCCGTTGTCTTAGTTATTGCAACATTAACGTTTTTGGTCTGGTATTTAGGCTTTGGTGATTTTGAAAATGGCCTTATTGCTGCTGTTGCGGTCTTGGTTATTGCTTGCCCTTGCGCCTTAGGGCTTGCTACTCCAGCGGCTCTCGTGACGGGAACTGGTGCTGCCGCGCGACAAGGTATTTTAATTAAAGATATTGATACGCTTCAGAAAGCGCATAAAATTACCGATGTAATGTTAGATAAAACGGGTACTTTAACGCAAGGCAAACCTCAAGTTATCGCTGTCCATAGTTTTGAGTATGATACAGACACCTTAATTCGCAGTGCTGCCGCGGTTCAAGAATTTAGTGAGCATCCTCTAGCAAAATCGATCATTAGTTATGCTAAAGATAAACAGCTTAAATTATTAGCCGCTTCGCAAGTTGAAACCATTATCGGCTATGGTATTAAAGGGAATATTGCTGAAGAAAATATTTTTATCGGTAATAAAGAATTGATGCTTGCTGAGAATATTGATACTCAAGATGGCGACTCGTTACTTGCTAAATCTCGTGGGCATGTCGGTTCACAAATGTGGGTCGCAATAAATGGCCACCTTGTCGGACTATTTATCATTGCAGATACCTTACGTGCAGAAAGTCGTGCTGCAATTAAATTATTGCAAAGAGATAGTATAGATACAACGATACTTAGTGGTGATAACGAGATCGCGGTAGAAACAATAGCGCAAGCATTACACGTTGATAACTATTACGCACATGTTAAACCTGAGCATAAATCGAATTATATTAAAGATAGACAACAGCTTGGAAAGTTTGTCGCTATGGTTGGTGATGGTATAAATGATGCGCCTGCATTAGCACAGGCTGATATTAGTATTGCAATGGGCTCTGGCTCGGATGTAGCGATGGAAACGGCTAACATTACCTTATTAAGAAATGATCCTCGTCTAGTATCTGCTGCAATGGATGTCTCTAAATTAACGTGGCGTAAGATCCAGCAAAACTTATTTTGGGCATTTATTTTTAATGTTATTGGACTACCACTTGCTGCGATGGGTTATTTAAGCCCTGAATTAGCGGGAGCCGCGATGGCGTTTAGCAGCATTGCAGTATTGTCTAATTCATTATTGATTAAGCGCTGGAAACCTAAGTTTTAGAATCATAAGTGCTTGTCGTATTGTGAGTACGTAGGCTGAGATCCTTAAAATAACAAAGTAATAGGTCAAATGATGAAAAATATTAGTTCAGTAGCGAAAGACGTTGGTCTATCGACAAAAACGATACGTTATTATGAAAGTATATCTTTAACTTCAGAACCGATACGCGGTGATAATGGTTACCGATATTATAACCAACGTATCATTGATGAGTTGAGTTTTGTTAAACGAGCGCGTGATGCCGGGTTTAACCTTGAAGAATGTAAAGAACTCGTTCATCTCTATAACAGTGAAGAACGCACTGCTGCTCAGGTAAAAGCGCTGACATTAGAAAAAATTGCTGATATTGAATCCCGCATTGCAATATTACAGGGGATGCACAGTACGTTATTATCATTAGCTTCTTCTTGTAAGGGTGATGATTCTTCACAGTGCGCTATTTTAGATCAGCTTTCTGTTGAATAAATATCACTGCAGCTGACTTTACAGTAAACTAGGCATTAAATAACACGACAAAAAATTTGTGAAATAAAAGGTTTTATATGACTGAATCAGCGTTATCACGTGAAGACGAAATATTATTATCAGATTGGTTATCTGGAGATGAAACACCAAAAGAAACTTTATCACTGGTTGCGATGAAAGGTTTTTTCTTTGGTTTAGTGGCAGCTCCTGCGCCTGTAGAAACTGAAGATTGGATGGATATGATCTTTGGTGGTGCTGCACCAGGTAATATTTCTGACGATAAATTATTCGCTATTATCTCTGTTTATAATGAGATCAGCGAGCAAGTTTATGACTCTGGCGCTCTATTACCTGCAGAATGCATTGAAACTGCAAATTTTTCTGATAACTTTAAATCTGGTGAAGCGTTAAATGATTGGTCAATTGGTTTTGCGATTGGCGCTGCTTTTTATTATGAAAGCTTAGTTAACTCATTAGAAGATCACAGCGAGATTAGCCAAGCGCTACAAATGGCATACTTGTGTTTAAGTTATTTTTCTTGTGCAGGCACAGCACAACAAATTGCAGACTTGCAGCAAACTGAGTGGGAAGCATTTACTCAGACTGTATTAGACATGATGCCTGATTTTATTATTGCTTATGCTGAAGTGATTGAACAAGCCGCATTAGCAAGTGGTAATTATGATGATGACGACTGGGAAGATAGTGAACTTGATGATTAATTAATCATTAGTCACTCATTTAACGATGAAACATCTGGTTTGTTAGAATGTCTTTGCCTTTTGTTTCGGGATCTGGATGATAGTTCAGATCTTTAAAGTTAACATTGGCGAATATATGTCTATATCTATCGAAGAAAAGTTAAAACGTGCAGAAACTAGAGTATGTAAAGCGGTGTTCCCATCTACGGTTAATCATCATGATACCCTGTTTGGCGGGCAAGCCTTATCTTGGATGGATGAAACAGCTTTTATTGCCGCTACTCGGTTTTGTCATAAAGCCTTAGTGACAGTGTCTTCGGATCGAATTGATTTTAGTCACCCAATACCGGCTGGCTCTATCGTTGAATTAGTTGGCACTATCGATAAAGTTGGGCGTACTTCAATCCGAGTTAAAGTGGATATATTTGTTGAATCAATGAGCCAAGAAGGTCGTACCAAAGCTATTTCTGGTATGTTCAGTTTAGTGGCTGTCGATGAGAATAGAAAACCTACGCCGCTCATAGATGAATCTAGCGTTTAATTAAGAAACTACTTATTTTTTAAACACTGCTGTAACGGTCATATATTTATTATGCGCTAGACATGTTGCAGCGGTCACTCATTTATTGCTCGAATTTAGTTCTGCGCCAAGTGGGATAAGTCCACTTATTACAGCTCTAATAACCTACTTCCAAGTTTTATTACCTAGTACAAAACATTTTCTCTGATCTTTCTGTAAATCAAAACTGCAACAGCTATGAACGTGTCATCCCGATATTATATATCCGTCACAGTTAGGAGCCTCATGTCGAAACAAGCAAATAAAATACCGACCAATATTATTACTGGTTTTCTTGGTGTGGGTAAAACCACGGCCATTCAGCAATTGCTTAAACAGAAGCCAGCAGATGAAACGTGGGGGATCTTAGTCAATGAATTTGGTCAAATTGGCATTGATGGCACTCTATTGTCTGCTTTTACTGATACCTTAACTGATCAAGCACAGCGTATTATCGTCAAAGAAGTACCTGGGGGCTGTCTATGCTGTGTTGCGGGGTTACCCATGAAGATGGGGTTAAATATGTTGATCAGCAAGGCTAAACCAGATCGTATTTTAATCGAACCCACAGGCCTGGGGCATTTACAGCAAGTGATTAAAGACTTGTCCGGTGAGTTTTATTGTGACGTGTTAGCGCTTAATGCAACTATATGCTTAGTTGATCCGAGCCATCTTAATGATGCTAAATACGTTGAAAATAATCACTTTCAAGATCAAATTAGTTTGGCTGATGTACTTGTCGCGAATAAAACTGAACACTTAAATAAAGCAGATAAAGTACGTTTCATGGACTTTAGTCATCAATTGTCTCCTGCTAAACAATCAGTATTATGGACACATCATGGTGATTTTTCCATTGATATGCTTACATTATCACTTGATGAGCAACGCCGTTCTCAACATTTATCCGCACATCTAAAACACAGTCATGGCCACCATCATCAACAAGCACTGGTCGAATTAGTTATTGATCCGCGTTTTGAACGCAATCATGGGAGTGGGCAAGGGTTATTTAGTTATGGCTGGATCTTTAATCAGCATCAGACATTCAATTTAATGGCGCTTGCTACACAGTTAGAGCCTTTAGAAGTTGTCCGCTTGAAAGCCGCGATCAAGACCGAGCAAGGTTGTTTTGCGATAAACAGTATTAATGGTGAATGTGATTTCATGCCGATAAGTGAATTAGAGACGAGTAAAATCGAAATAATCAGTATGATCGAGTTACCTTGGCAACAATTAGAAGAGGCATTATGTGATTCTCTGCTCCCAAAATAAATCATGGCATATGAATTCTAAATTGTATTTTTAAAACCAGATTGGTTAGATATAGCTTAATTACTGAATATCTTAGCTATACATTGCTATGTACTAGGGTATTTATAGCAACAAAACAATCATTGACTGCACCTTTTTACGTATACTCTAAGTATAACTTTAGATAATTAAATACTTGGTGTCGATGATGGATTATAAACAAATTAAATCTTTATTACGTATGCGACTTGGATACAGCAATTAAGCCTTGAATGTGGTGCTTAGTTGCTGATTTTACCACGCGCGATAACCGCTAATTCATCATTGATGATGTGATTGTAAATACGTAAAAGGATCTTAATATGACAGCATTTAATCACACTAAGTACCAAGCTTTTCCTATCCTAAAAATGCCTAATCGACAATGGCCAAATAACAGTATTACCCAAGCACCACTGTGGTGTAGCGTAGATTTACGTGATGGTAACCAAGCCCTTGTCGAACCGATGACTGTTGCCCAAAAACGTCGTTATTACCAATTATTATTAGCGATGGGCTTTAAACAAATTGAAGTTGGCTTTCCTGCAGCATCGAAAATGGATTTTGATTTTGTTCGCTGGTTAATTGAAGAAAATAAAATCCCTGATGATGTCACTATTCAAGTTTTAACCCAAGCCCGTGAGAGTCTTATTGAACAGACATTCGCGGCGTTAAAAGGTGTTAAACAAGCCATTATTCATGTTTATAATTCAACATCGACAGTACAACGAGAATTGGTTTTTCAAAAAGATCGTCAAGGTATTATTGATATTGCCGTACAAGGGGCAACTTGGGTGAAGCAGCATGCAGACGCAAACTCTGGTCCGCAATGGCAGTTTGAGTATTCTCCTGAGAGTTTCTCTGGCACTGAGTTGGATTTTGCCGTTGATATCTGTGATGCGGTGAATGCCGTTTGGCAACCAACGCCAGAAAATCCGGTGATCATTAATTTACCCGCCACCGTCGAGATGTCGACTCCAAATGTGTTTGCAGATCAAGTTGAATGGTTTTGTGGGCAGGTGAAAAATAGAGAGGCTATTACAGTCAGTGTGCATACGCATAACGATCGCGGTTGTGCTGTGGCGGCTGCTGAATTAGCTGTGATGGCTGGAGCGGATCGCGTCGAAGGCACTTTACTTGGTAATGGTGAGCGTACCGGTAATATGGATATTATCACCATGGCGATGAACCTTTATAGTCAAGGTGTCGATCCTGAACTTCAGCTTGGTGATATTGATAATATTATTAGTACTATTTCTGAGTGTACCCAGTTACCTGTTCATCCCCGTCATCCCTATGTTGGCGAATTAGTCTATACCGCTTTTTCAGGTAGTCATCAGGATGCCATCAAGAAATGCTTAGATCGACGATCACCTGAAAGTACTTGGAATGTCGCTTATTTGCCTATTGACCCAACCGATTTAAACCGTACATTAAAACATGTGATTCGTGTAAATAGTCAATCTGGTAAAGGTGGGATTGCCTACCTACTTGAACAGGAATATGGCGCGCAGTTACCACGTTGGTTACAAATAGATTTTTCTGCTGTTGTACAACAGCAATCTGAAGCGACTGCGAGTGAGTTAATGGTCCCACAAATATGGCAGCTATTTAAGTCGACTTATGCTCACCCTAATCAGTCATATCAATTAGCCGATTACACTGTTAGCCATGGTGATATTGATAACATACAAGCGCGTTTGGCAGATGGTGATCGCAGCATTAGCGTTATAGGTGAAGGACATGGTGCCTTAACTGCCTTTATCGAAGCACTAAAGCAGCATTTTAATCTTGAGTTTGAAGTGGTTGATTTTAGTGAACACGCATTAAGTAAAGGTACTGATGCAAATGCCATTGCTTATCTGAAAATTAAGACGGCAACGGAATCCGTTATCGGTGTTGCGATCCATAATGATATTTTAACTGCGTCATTGACGGCGTTATTAAATGCAGTCAATCAATTAGAGTCGATTAAAAATCTTGCTGTAGCCTAATAAAACGGGGCATACATAGTGCCCCGTTTTATTAACTTATTTCACAAATATCAACAGCCCTAGAGCCTAAAGTTTTACCGCCTTTACCTTGATAAATAAACTTCACGCCGATGTTATCCTCATGCGCCAAACGATAAATGTTACTGGTTTTCTCTTCACATAAACTACGATGAGTTTGTTTCTCTATATGTGCTTGTTGCCAGACTTCGACATTCACACTTTATTGGTCGTGTCATTTGACGGCCGATGATACAGACGTTTTAGCCATGTAACTAAGCGTCCGAAATCTTCTAATAATAGATAATTAATTGGCACGATAAATAAAGTTATCACAGTGGCAAAGATGATCCCGAACCCTAATGATATCGCCATTGGGATAAGGAATTGTGCCTGAATACTGGTTTCAAATAGTAGCGGCATTAAGCCTACAAAGGTCGTAATTGAAGTTAACATTACAGCTCTAAAGCGTGCCACGCCTGAGTTTCTTACTGCTTCTTGAAGCGGTACTCCGTCTGCACGCTGCTTATTAATATGGTCGACTAATACTAAGGAATCATTCACGACCACTCCCGTTAATGCCAGCATGCCGAGAATACTCATTAATGTCAGTGGATTACCCATGATGATATGGCCTAAGATAGCGCCTATTGCCCCGAAGGGGATCACTGACATGACAATGAGTGGCTGGGTATACGAGCGAAATGGGATCGCAAGTAAGGCGTAAATGGTAAATAACACAAAAACGAGTCCGAGTTTTAAGCTAGAGAAAGATTCATCTTGTTCTTTAGCTTCTCCCTCAAGCGAATAGCTGACGCTAGGATATTGCTGCATGACTTGGTCTAGATAGTGAGTTAGGTCTTGTTTTAATATGCCGAGGTTACCTGTTTCTTTGTTCAAATCGGCAGTGATATTAAGTGTACGTTGTCTATCGATACGAATAATTGTTGATGGACTCGTGCCGACGGTTACTTCCGCTACTTCCAGGAAAGGGATCTCGTCACCTGCTGGGGTTCTTATCATCATGTTATTTAAATTATAAATAGACTGACGCTCATTTTCCGGATAGCGAATAAATACTTTTACGTCATCTTTACCCCGTTGTATCCGCTGTACTTGTTCGCCATAAAAAGCTTGCCTTACCTGCTGGGCTAAATTTGATAAACTGAGTCCTAATGCTTCCGCTTCAGGCTTTATCGTTAGCTGTAATTCTGTTTTACCTTTAGAAATACTGTCTTCAATATCAAACACAGAGGGATAATCAGCGAGTTTATGTTTTATCTTATCTGCGACTATGCGTAAAGAGTCATAGCTGTGGGCGGTTAATTGTATATCTAAAGGTGAGCCGCTGTGACCCGTTTCTGCTTTAAATGTCAAACTTTGGGCACCGGGTACTAAGCCAATTAATACGCGCCATTCTTTAACGAGGGCTGACACACTAATATCAATAACCCGTTCTTCTTCTGCTTGTATTTGGAAAATCACACGGCCGCGATGTGATTGACCTGAACTGTTGCCACCGCTAGAGCCTACTGTGGCAAAGATATCTTTGATAACACTTTCATTGGTTGCCGTGTCGGTATATTTTTTCTGTAGTAATAAGGCGGAGTCCAACATTTTTTTTACGTATTTATCTGTTATCGCAATATCCGTTCCTGTCGGCATAGCAATAACGCCTTTTGCTATTTCGCTGGGAATACGTGGGAAAAAGATAAAGCGCACCCAACCCGATGAAACCAATGTTAAGACGATGAGCATGACTGAAAACGCCATGGTTAATGATAAATAACGGCGTGCTAATACGGCCGATAACGCCGGTCTATAATAGCGAATTATCGCTTTTTCAAAACTATTCGCGAAACTTTCCTGCCAGCGCAGGAAGTGATTTTGGTTACTACCGTGGATTCGGATATGCTTTAAATGCGCAGGTAAAATGAGTTTTGATTCGATTAAAGAAAACAATAATACAGGAATGACAATGGCGGGTATTTGCGCAAAAATTTCGCCCCGAGCACCTTCAATTAAAGTGAGTGGGATAAAGGCCGCTATGGTTGTTAAAATACCGAAAGTAACGGGTTTCGATACTTCTTGTGTACCTATGATAGCTGCTCTTTCTGGCGGCTCTCCACGTTTTAGATGAGTATAAACATTTTCTCCAGTGACAATGGCGTCGTCCACTAAAATACCCAACACCATAATAAAAGCGAATAATGAAATAATGTTGATGGAAATGTCCATTTCTGGCATAAAGATCGCGCCACCCATGAAGCTGACTGGGATTCCAACGGTTACCCAGAACGCGATAGCAGGGCGTAAAAACAAAGTGAGCATTATCGCGACTAAGATACCACCTTGGATCGCACTGGTACTCAGGGTGTTAATGCGTGATTTTACGATCTTAGAATCATCACGCCAATAATCGAGTTTTACTCCGTCAGGCATTAACGCTTGTTGCTCTAGAATAAATGCTTTGACGGTATCGGCAATCGTGATCGCACTTTGTGACCCTACGCGATAAACCTCAATGATCACGGCCGGTTTACCATTAAAGCGGGTGATGATTGGCGTTTCTTCAAAGTCATCTTTGATGTTGGCGATATCTCTTAACATCAGACGCGTACCGTCAGCATGACTACGGATGATTATGTTAGCGTATTCACTACCGACATAAGCCTGTCCTTTACTACGCAATAAGATCTCACCCGAAGGGGTTTTAATACTCCCCCCGCTGAGGTCAACGGAGTTTGCATTAATAGCAGTCGCTATTTCATCCATAGTTAGATTGTATTGACGTAAGGTTTGCTCTGATACTTCGATAGATATTTCATAAGGACGAACGGATTCAAGCGTGACTTGGGTGATGCTGTTCTCACTCAGTAATAGATCTCGGGTCTGCTCGCCAAGTCGGCGTAATTCTTTTTCAGCCAGTTCGCCTGAAATCATCACACTGATCACTTCTCTGCTGGATGTCGGCTGACTAATAATCGGCTTTTCGGCGCTTGAAGGTAACGTATTAAGCGCATCAACCCTATTCTTGATTTCATCTTTTAATCGATATTGATCATATTTCGCATCCACTTCCACACTGACTGTTGCACTGCCTTCAGTCGATCTTGAGGTTATTTTATCGATACCCTCAATATCTAGAATAGCTTCTTCAATCGGGATCGCTAAGCTTTCCTCTGCTTCATCAGGGGTTGCACCGGGCAAAGCGATCGTTATATTAATGACATCGATGGTGACATCTGGAAATACTTCTAAATTAACCCGATATTTGAGGGTGAAAAAACCGGCGCCAAGGATGAGAACCATGAGTAAATTGGCGGCAACGTGATTACGGGTAAACCAAGCAATTAAATTATGCATCGATTAGTTACCTTGATCTATATTATTTAGCGATGTGGTTAACTGCGCTTTGCTACCCGATACCACAGAGCTTAACGGCGTGGTTACCAGGAGTTCTCCCGAATGAATACCAACATCGACGATAGTATTGCGGCTATCACGCCAGATGACATTTATATCTTTACGCCGGAGTAAACCATCTTTAAATATAATGACTTGATCCCCCTCATACACATTAGCTGTTGGTAGAATAAATATATTGCTGAGGACGTTACCTGTAATTTCGGCGCTAACAAACTGGCCTATTTTTAATGCGGGTTTATTACTGTTATTACGACCGTAAGGATTTTCTATTGTGGCAACAGTATAAAGCTGGCGACTTTTCGGGTCTAAAGCACCCTCTGTTCGGGTTAATTTACCTGACCAGTTATAGCGCTGACTGCCGAATTGAGCAGTAATATTGACCGGAGGGTAGTATGAACGACTAGCTTGTTTAAATTGTTCTGGCAGTTGGATATAGTTTTGTTGTTGGTTATTGAGCGGCAGGCGAACTTCAACTTGATCGGTGGCATAAATATCCGCTAATGCGCTACCTACTGTAACAAATTGACCAATATCGACGTTTTTAGTTAATACCCGCCCAGCGTAAGGCGCTACAATTTGAGTTCGTTGCAAATTGAGTTGCGCTTGTTCTAGCTGTGCTTGTACTGAGGCAAGTGCTGCATTTGCAGATGCGAGTTGTGGTTTTCTTAATACTAGCTCGTTAGGCTGCCCTTCGCGTCCAAGGCGTTGCCAGTCCCGCTGTGCTTGCTTACTTTTAGCGCGCTCTTCGGTGACGTCTAATTTAGCTTTAATTAACGCTGCGGAGGCTATTTTTACTGCAATGATATAATCGCGATCATCGACTGAGAGTAAGACATCACCAGCATTAAAAAAACCACCAGAAATAAATGCCGATGATACCCGAGTGACAGTACCTGATACTTGGCTGGCAATACTCGCTTGGCTACGCGGTTGAATAATGCCGTTCGTCTTCACCATTATAGGAAAATCACTGTGTTTAATGGTCATTACTTCAACGGTTAATAGGTTTCCTTGCGCTTGTTTTCTTTTTTCTGATGTTGGGCTAGTGGAGGTGATAACGCGTACGATTAACACGGTTATCACTATAACTAGTATTGGTAGTAGATAACGAAAAATTGTTTCAAATCTGCTTAATGGCTTATTCGTTGACACGTGATAGGTCCTTTTCTGTGATAACCGTCAGCTCGGTTGGCATACCTCCGCCCAGTGCGAGTAATAATTTGATTCGATTTTGAATTCGGGTATTTTTTATCGTAAGTAATGAGGTTTGTGCATCAAAGGCACTGCGCTGTGACTCCAGCACTGTTATGTAATCCGTTAACCCTGCAATATATTGTTCAAATGCAAGTTGTTCAGCGACACTAAAATAGTATTCCGCGTTTTGTTGTAGTAACTCTCTATTGGCGAGAGTCACTTCTGCTGCAAGCGTCGTTTCAACTTCACTAAACGCTTGTAAGGTAACTTTAGTAACAGATATTGCGGCTTGCTGTGTCTTCGCTATTTGCTGTGCTTGTTTTGCTGTTAATGTGCCAGCATCAAAGATGGAGGTTGATGCATTAGCAAAGAATGACCATATCAAACTGTCTGGTTGCAGTAGGTTACTTAATTCAGGGCTACTAGTACCGCCTGATAACGACAATGATAAACTTGGAAATCTATTTTTATAAGCATGGGCAACACGGTAATTCTCTGCGGTAAGTGCCAACATTGCTTGTTGAATATCGAAGCGCCGCTGAATTAATTCGGAGGGTAAACCTGACGGTACGGGCATGGCTGCAAATGTTAAATCACCATCTGCGTGAATACTTGCTGCAGGATAGCGGCCTAATGATAATTCTAATTGCCGTTGGGTATTTTTTAATGTTTGTAAATTTTCTTGTTTGGATGCTTGCGCTCTGGCTAAATCGGCACGGGCTAGATAAACGTCGAGAGATTGTTTTACGCCTTGATCGTAGCCATTTTCAATAATATCTAAATTATTCTGTAAATTTTGTTGGCGTTTATTTATTAATGCAAATTGCTGTTGATAGAAAATAAGATCAAACCATTGCTGACTGATGAGGGCAATGGTATTCGATTGCTGCTGCTTATAATTGAGGACGGCTTGTTTTGCATCCAATGTTACAGCCTTAGCGAGATCATTTAATTTTCCAAGGTAATCAAGTTCCCATCCGACATCAATATTAATTGAATTGCTACTACTGGTATCTTGACTATTAGCCTGACGTCCGCTGGCAAGGTAGGAATCAATTTTAGGTAACTGTCCGGCATCAGTTTGTTTCACTAAGGCGACTGCTGTATCTATATTATAGCGTTCGGAAATGAGTTGGGGGTTGTAAGCTAGCGCTTCTTGTATATACCCAGTCAACTGTGGATAGGCTGTGATACCTTGCCAGGTTGTTTTGAGACCAGAGCTAAGGTGCACCGTACTCCATTCGGCTGGTGTCATTATCTTATTTGCTACGATCTCTGCTGGCGGGGTAAAAATACTACACCCTGATAAGTTAACGGCCAAAATGAAGTAGATTACTTTCCGCATGAAAAATAGTTCCTAATTTTAACGTCGTAAAGGGGTTCTGCTGGTAAACGCTATCATTTTTTTAGTTTGAGAATAAAGTTAATCGCCTTACCGAGTTGTTGGTAGCGTTGCAAATCGGCCTTGTCATATTTCGTCGATAAGTAAGTAATGTTGTTTCTGTTTTTTAAATAGCGAGAAATCTGTAAGCGATTGAAGTTACCAACCTTGTATAACATATCGAGTAAGGTACTAGCACTCTCATCATCAAGGCTTAATTTAATTGGATAGTCCACTTCTTTATAGTCAGTTTGCTGTAACGACACTTTTTTTATTAACTGTTTTTCTTCTAAATATTCCAACCATTGTTCGATAAATTGCGGTTTACAACCTGCAAGTAGGTTGAAAAAACCACCGCTGTCACTTTTACACTGGGTGAGCAACAGGCAAGCAAAGCTATCATCATTTGCGTTAAAGGTAACTTCGCCTGATTCTGTCCACAATAACGAGGCTACTTGGATGGTTGCTTGTTCTTGATTAAAACCTTCGCATTTGAAAATAAACATAATTAATTTAAATAAAGGAAAAATTAATTATACGCAATTTTACCCATAAAAGAATAATAGCTTAATGATGTTCTGTTAATTTATGCACTTGATCTAGGCATACTTGAAATAAATGCTGAGCGTGGATTGTGGTTTTATCCATTATCGTTAGTTCATCAATTAATACAGGTAATAGTGGCGGCGTCGTATATAGGCATAATGTGCTGGGTAATGATGTTGTAACGCGAGCTGAAAATACAAGGATATCAATTTTACTTGCTGTGACCGACTCAATTGAATGTAAGCAGTCATGTGGTAGCCATATCGATTGCGATTGATTAAGCGGGATTAGCGCTTTGCCTAGGCGAATATTAATTTCGCCATGACGTATAATCAGTAATTGTGCTTTGTGTTGTCGTTGACGCTTGGTTTTCGTTAATGCCTGCAGGCTGACACGGGTATATTCGATAGGTAAAGACATGATAATTTCACTATGAGCTATAAATGTAACTATTAAAATAATAGATATAGTCGGGGATAGCTATTGTACGCAAAGGTTGGATGTTATTTATTGAACAATATGGTCGTTGATATAATCTTTTTGATTGTTCTATGTACAGTCTTTAAGTCTGTTTTATTTTTCATTAAGAAACGCTTGCCATGTAGCGGTAGATCTCTATAATTCGACCTCACTGAAACGGCAATAGCCGCTAAGTAAAGGTGTTTGAAAATGGCTTAGGTTACTTTTTAAACGTCCTGATTAAAGCA
>NZ_PJCA01000003.1 GCF_002836355.1 Moritella sp. Urea-trap-13 | reverse complement strand
GTCCATTGTTTATAAAACCAAATCTTTCGATTTAATTTAATGTTCACAATTACATTGATATAATATTTGGTCATTACATCTCTGCAAGTGCTCACACAGATTGCTTGAATAAATTGTTAAAGAGCATTGACCTTGACGTCTTTCGCCGTGGTCAGGCTGCGTATTCTACGCAAACCTATTTCGAAGTCAAGCACATATTTGCACTTTATTTCGGGAGATTAAAAAGTAACTTTCGATACTGATAAACACCTTTACTTAGCGGCTGTTGCCGTGTCAGTGAGGTCGCATTATAGAGAGATGACGGATGATGACAAGTCTTTTTTATATAAAAAACTAAAGACATAATTAATCACAACTTACCACCAAGTTATACACAGCCTATGCATTTATATTTCAATAATATTAATATTTTTGTTTGTATTTCATACATTTTTTGACAAAATAAGACACAGCTATGATTTTTTTTAGCTTTTTATTGATACATTGAGATTGATTGTCGCTCTTCTATATATTAGTTACTATTAGGGACAAGAGTAACAATTGATAATTTATTCTTTTATATTAATCACTTATGTGTTTTCAGGGGTTCTTTAAAACGATGGGCTTTTCAACTTTATCCAATGCTACTCGAGCATCCGTTATTTCAGTGGCTATTGCTGCAATTGGTTTTGCAGTACTTTCCTTTATAGGAAGTACAATAGCAGCACCAATTGCGTTTGCTATTGGTGCAATTATTACTGGTATTACAATTAAATTAACAATACCTTCATCTTCAAGCAGCGTAGCTGTAGAAACAACGACTTTATATGTAGGGAACTTACCTTACCGAGCAAATGAGACATCAGTACGTACATTGTTTGCAGAACATGGGCAGGTATTATCAGTTCGCTTAATGAAAGACAAGCATACAGGTAAACGTCGTGGTTTCGGTTTTGTCGAAATGCCAGAGGCTGATGCGAAAGAAGCAATTCAATCGCTGAATGATGCTGAATATCAACAACGGACATTAAAAGTACGTGAAGCGAATGAACGCACTCTTCATCCTGCAGAGTAATTTACTTCATTAAATTATACGTCTATATATAAAGGCTGACTTAACCCTATTTCATTAAATAGGAGAGTCAGCTTTTTTTGTGCCTGTATTTTGGTACAAAAAGCTTTTCCTGCATTAGATTGACTAGCAATAACACTCCCATCACCTAATATATCTTTCACTCGTGATGCAATAGCCATACCTGAATCTATAAATTGAATATGCTCACCAAGAAGGTTCTCTAATTCACTCACAAGTAATGGGAAGTGAGTACAGCCTAATACCACAATATCTGGACTATGATCAGGGTCCTGCCACCTTGATACAACATTGCTAATTTCATCTAAATCGACAGCGTGACCATATAGTTTATTTTCAGCCTGTAAGACCAGACTTGTCGTCCCGATCATATCTATCTCACAATCCTGAGCATGTTCATTCACAAGTAACTGAGTATATTCGCGCGAAACGGTACCCGGCGTAGCCAGTAAGCCGATTTTTTTCTTTTTACTGTGTAATGCAGCGGGTTTAATCGCAGGTACAACACCAACAAAAGCAATAGGGAAGCGTTGACGCAAAGCAGGTAGCACCAATGTACTAGCAGAGTTACAAGCGATAACCACAAGATCAGGGCTATGATTTTCATACATGTAACCGATTAACTGGCAAACACGTTCAATAAGAAACTCGGGATCAAGTTCACCGTAAGGGAAATACGCATTATCAAACAGGTAAAGGTAGTCCGCGTTTGGTAATTGCTCTTTGATCGCTTTATATATAGATATACCACCTACACCAGAATCAAAAATCAATATTTTACTCATGTACAAACCATTGGAATATTATAAAGACCATATAATAGTCAAGGGCGGGATAAATTGGAATAGGTAGATATGAATGAAGCCAGCATATCGCTGGCTTCATTCATATTACATTAACTATCTATCCAAGATTAAAATTCATAAGTCGCATTAATGTAGTAACCACGTTCAGGGGCAGGATAGCCTTGCGCTGTCGCATACTCTTTATCGAAGACATTATCGATTCTAGCACTGACCTTGAACGCTTCAGTCACTAGATAAGCAGCCGAGATATCCCAGAGACTGTAGCCAGCAACGGTTTCAACATTGTTACCTACGTAATCATCTCTTTCACCTTGATATAAGTAGCGTAGAGACAAATCAACATCACCTAATTGAACAACACCTTTCCATTTTGCTTTGTATTTCGCACGTCGTAATAATGTATCACCGTTCGCGGCTTTAGGATCTAAGTACTCAAGCACCGCTTGATGAGAAACAATACCGGTTATAGCATTACCTTCAAACTCAACACCTTGAATAACACTTTCTCCATCAATGTTATAAGCTGTAGTAATACCGTTAATAGACTGCGAACCAATTAAGTCTTGGACTTTATTTTTATATGCTATGACTTTCCAATCAAGAGGCCCTGTAATACCTTTAATACCGACCTCAATTGATTCTCCTATCTCAGGTTTTAAATTTGGGTTACCTTTAGCACCATAAGATGAAGATGGATTGGAATATAAATCATACATTGAAGGTGCTTTAAATGATGAACCAGTCGAGGCTAGCACACTATAGTTTTTAACAAACTCCCAACCAGACGCTAAAGCCCAAGTTGTGTGCCCTCCGAATGTTTCATTATCATCATATCGAACAGAACCATCCAATGTGATTGATGACATTTCATAAACAGCAGTCGTAAAGACGCCTGTGTTAGTGCGTGAGATAGTACCGTCAATATTCGAATAAATACTATCACTATCATCTTTAACTTGGTCATCGCGCCAATCTAAGCCCGCGTTTAGTAATAATTCATTAGACAATATAAATGAATTGATAAAACTTACATTATGCTGCTTAGTGAAAAGTGTACTAGTAGCATCTTTATAATCATCACCTGCTTTATATTGATATGATTTATTTTCACCAAATGAATAAGTTAACGAACCAAAATAGTTATCTCGGCTATATTTAGCACCTGTCATTATTGATGTCGTTTCTAGCCATTGCTCTTTTTTTAAGTGTACCTCGGGGCTCCATTGAGAGGCAGCATTAGAACCATCATATTCAGATACACTTTGTGAGTAGCGAGAATTAATAAACGCATTCAGTTGGGTAGATAATTGATAATCAGCACCTACTAATACATTTTTATTTTCAGCCCCATGCTTATCACCATCATTAACACCTAGTATTGGTTTAGAATTGTAACCTTCACTATCATCATAACCGAGTCCGAAATTCACGTGTAGCTTATCGGTTAAATCAGATGATAAAAATAAATCAGCTTCATAGTATTTATCCGAACCTATTCCAGCTGTGATTTGCTTAATACTCTCACCTTGTTGACCACGAGTGATGATATTGATCACACCGCCGATAGCGTCAGATCCATAAATAGCACCGCGCGGTCCACGAACAACCTCAATTGTTTCAATTTGGCTAACTGGAATTTTACTAAAATCAACACCAGAAGTAATGCTCGATGGTAAGCGTACACCGTCAATAAGAACTAATACATGATCAGATTCAGAACCGCGCATGAAAACAGAAGTTGTACTTCCACGGCCACCATTCTGGCCAATATCAATTCCCGGCAACATTCTTAAAATGTCAGGGACTGATTTTGCCATGCTCAATTCAATATCATCACGAGTAATAACTGTTATAGGCGCAAGTACATCAGAAATGGCTTGTTCAACACGGCTGGCAGTAACAACAGTTACTTCTTCATTAGTGGTAGCAGATGGATCTTGGGCAAGAGCAGCGAACGGCAAGAGTGCAGCTGCTAAGAGTTTTTTAGACATTGTAAATTTTTCCTATTTACGCGTAGAAAAATAAGCCGAATCATTCAGCAAAATTGAGTATTAATTATTTTATTAATTACTCAGGTTCCTATTGGAGACCGGCCTTAAGTGCTAAGCACTATCACCGTTGCGCGACAGGTCCAGAATCTAACTGGATTCCCCCAATAAATGGATATTACTAGACTAGAGATTTAGCTCTATTATTAATAACGGCAAAAAGTATAGAATTATGCGTGATAAATGTATATTTATAATTCGCTTATTTATAATTTCAAAATAAGACAAGGTAAGTATCGAGTAGAAAGTAAAATATGCTGGACAAACTATAATTGGGTCTTACAATCGCTACTCTTTTGTTTAGTATCTAACTACGGTGAGCCCACATGATCGAAATGCACCCTGACAACTACCAATCACAACTTGACGATAAAGCCACTCGTCAACGTGATCTATTTAAAAAATTCTCACCGCCAGAATTAGAAATATTTGACTCTCCAGCAGAAAACTACCGTCTACGCGCAGAGTTTCGTGTTTGGCATGACGGCGATGACCTTTACTACATCATGTTTAATCAAGATACCAAGCAAAAATTCAAAATCGATTACTTCTTACCTGGTAGTAAATTGATCAATGAGATCATGCCAACGTTAATCGCTGAATTAAAAAAATCGAAATTATTACGCTTTAAACTTTTTCAAGTCGATTTTTTGTCAACACTCAGTGGTGAACTGTTAGTCAGCTTACTTTATCACCGCCAGTTAAGTGATGAATGGATTGCAGAAGCAAAAGCATTAAAAGAAAAACTAAGCGAACATTTCAATATCAACATTATCGGTCGCGCTAAAAAACAAAAAGTGGTACTAGATCGTGAGTTCGTGGTTGAAGAATTAACCGTTGCTGGCAAACAGTTAAAATATCAACAAGTGGAAAATAGCTTCACCCAACCAAACGGTATTGTGAATCAGAAAATGCTCGAATGGGCATTAGATGTTACCAAAGATTGTAGCGGTGATTTACTTGAGTTGTATTGTGGTAATGGCAACTTTTCTATTGCCCTCGCACCAAATTTCAACAAAGTATTAGCGACAGAAATATCAAAATCGTCGGTACAATCTGCGCAATATAATATCGCAGAAAATGGCCTAGACAACTTAACGATCTTACGCTTATCCGCTGAAGAATTTACTATTGCCATTAAAGGTGAACGTGAATTCAACCGCCTTAAAGCGGCAAACGTTGATTTGACAACGTTCAATTGCAACACTATTTTTGTCGATCCGCCACGTGCAGGCCTTGATGCAGAAACAGTTAAGATGGTGCAAGAGTACGATAATATCGTTTATATATCTTGCAGCCCTGAGACTCTGAGTGACAACTTAGAGTCTTTAAGCCAAACGCATAATATTGAACGTTTTGCACTCTTCGACCAATTCCCGTATACCCATCATGTTGAGTCTGGTGTTTACTTAACTAAAAAAGTGAACGAAGAAGGTTAACTAAAAGTATTAATCTGAATAGATAAAAG
Source organism: Moritella sp. Urea-trap-13 (assembly GCF_002836355.1). Classification (NCBI taxonomy): domain Bacteria; kingdom Pseudomonadati; phylum Pseudomonadota; class Gammaproteobacteria; order Alteromonadales; family Moritellaceae; genus Moritella; species Moritella sp. Urea-trap-13. Next base: position 30,903 of record NZ_PJCA01000003.1, on the reverse strand, counting down.
CCCGTTAACAAGTATATTGTTAACGGGCTTTTCAATCGGTCTAAATTAAGCTTCTACTTTAGGACTAAACACACCAATCGTTTTTGCAACCCAAACAGACAAACCCAATACCAACATTAAAGGTAAAAAGTTACTGCCCAGTTCTGGATATTCCATACGTACGAACGTGGTATATGTCAGTACTCCTATCGCAAACAAACCTAACGATGATTTACTGATATGACTCTCAATGGCACTTGTCATATAAACTTGATACCAATTATAAGCCACCAGCGCTAATGCAATGAGTGGGAAAATACTAAACTGAACTTCACTCGTGGTTAAGGTTGCTAACGTTGCATTGCCACATAAGCCTGCTAAAAAAGCAAAATATAATGGTTTGTAACCTGCTTGATTTTTTGTCGTCATTTAAATACCTCAATGTTCAGAGTTTACAGCGTAATACCTCTTGTCATTTTTAGTACCGCTGCGCCTTTTGCAATCATTCTCAATTGCATTATAGTACGTTCAGACAATGCACGACGTTCTTCGTTCGATAAATCGAGTGCTTCAGCGCCAGCATTAAAAACAATTGTGACCATTGCCTCAGATTGGATCGTCGCTTCATCACGATTTAACTTTGTTGACAGCTCTATATAGTCTGTCAGCTCGTGACTAAAATGACGAAGCTCACGAGAAACCGCAGCGCGGAACGCAGCTGAAGTACCAGATCGTTCACGTAATAGCACACGAAAAATATTGGGATTCTGTTCAACAAATTCCATAAATGTTTCAACCGAGGTTTGGATAACACTACCACCGGTTTCGATACGTTGTCGTGCCTGCCGCATCAGTTGCCTTAATGTAAGGCCACCTTCATCAACCATGGTTAAACCTAACTCTTCCATATCGCAAAAATGACGATAAAAAGACGTGGGCGCGATCCCAGCCTCACGTGCTACTTCACGTAAGCTCAAATTTGAATAGCTGCGTTCAGCGGTCACCAAGCGAAATGACGCGTTGATCAGTGAACGACGGGTTTTTTCTTTTTGCTGGGCTCTAATTCCGGTCATAATTTAAAGTCATTTATTAATAGATTGTTAACACTGATATTATAATACTACTTTCAAGACTATCAGCAACTAACTTATTACTTGGTCCATTTAACACCACAAAAATAAACAACAACTAAGTATCACAACGACAAGTGTAAATAAATGATTACACACAATGGATTTAGCATCAAAAACATGCAAAAACGCCAAATTGCAGTAGCTAAACCTACACAATTTAAAAAATATAGCTGTATAAATTGACTAAATAGACATTAAATAGGATATTACCCGTAAATATTTAGTTACAAACACCATTTAAAGTAAATTAAAGTTTACACGGAGAGTTATGTCTACCATCAGTACAACAATAGACACCGCTAAACGCGGCCAGTTTAGTTCAAGGTTTGGTTTCATAATGGCAGCCGCAGGCTCTGCTGTGGGTGTGGGTAATATTTGGGGCTTCCCAACGCAAGCAGCCAGTAACGGTGGTGGTGCTTTTTTACTGGTTTATCTTGTACTGATTTTTATGCTTGGTTACCCGATGCTTATTGCAGAGTTGATGATCGGTCGTCATGGACAAACAAACCCAGCGAATGCATTAAGCAAACTAGCTAAAAGTAAAAGCGTTAAATTAATAGGCATTACCATTGGTCTTGCTGCAATTGTTACCTCAGCGCTTATTTTCTCGTTCTACGGTATTTTATCAGGTTGGTTTATCAGCAATACCTTAGCGCCGATTGCTGAAATAATGGGAGCCGCAACAACAGCAAGCTGGTTGGTTGATATGTCACTGTCACGTAATGTGATCTTTACGGTGATATTCGCGATGTTTACCATCTTAGTGATCCAGCAAGGTGTTGAAGACGGCATTGAGAAATGGTCTAAACGTTTAATGCCACTGCTATTTTTAATGCTGATTGCGGCAATGCTTTACATTGTCACTCAGCCTGGCGCAGAGTTAGGTATACGCGCATTATTGATTCCAGATTTCAGCCGCATTATGGACCGCGATGTATTGATTGGGGCATTAGGCCAAACATTCTTCTCATTATCATTAGGCAGTGGTTGCATGATGGTATACGGCTCTTACTTAAACAAAAAAGAAAACATTGCGAAGTTAGCAGCGCAAGTAACATTAATGGATACAGCTGTCGCATTCGTTGCAGGTATGGTGATCTTACCGGCGATGTATGTTGCATCGCACAATGGTGTTGAGATCTTCGCTGCAGACGGGAGTTTACTAAGCTCAGATACACTGGTATTTACAGTATTACCGGCCTTATTTGAAACCATGGGTGCTGCACAATACCCCATTTCAATTCTATTTTTTGCATTGTTATTTGTTGCCGCATTGACCTCTGCGATTGGCATGATGGAGTCTCCGACAAGTTACCTTGCAGAGCGTGCCACAATGACGCGTAAAAAAGCCGCTTATATCGTTGGTACTATCGTAACGGCATTAAGCTTGGTAATTGTATTTAACTTCTCGACACTGTTTGGTTTTGTTATTACGCTGACAACACAATATGCACAACCACTTATTAGTTTGGGTGTGGCTATTTTCGCTGGTTGGGTTTGGAGTCGTAAAGGCTTAATGGCTGAAATCAGAGAGCAAGAAGGTGTCACAGAACATTCTATCTTCTGGAAGATCTGGCCTGTGTATGTGAAATTTGTCTGCCCTGTATTAGTGCTTATTCTGGTGTTTGCGTCATTCCAATAAACATGAATACCGTTCAATGAATATGAAAAAGGTCAGCGATATGCTGACCTTTTTCATATTTATAAACTCATACTGGTGTTATAAGCCAATTGATTAACCAGTTAAAATCTCAGACCAATTTAAATTTCGATCTCCAAAGACAATAAAATCAGGGTTCTTTAATGTTTCACGCTGATTATAAGATAACGGGTTTAAATTCAAATCAACAATAGCACCACCCGCTTCAGCTACGATACATTGGGTACCAGCAGTATCCCACTCACCAGTAAGACCAAAGCGTATATAACAATCTGCTTTACCTTCGGCGACTAAACAGCCCTTTAAGCTCGCAGAGCCTAAAGATTGTAATTCTAGATCAATATCATCTGCGACTAACTGACGGATGTTATCAGGGTTCTGAACTCGGCTCACAACAACATTTAGACTTGCTAGAGGTTGTGGGCATGTATGACTGAATATTTGCTCTTCACCTGCAGTCGTTTCTTTGTAAGCGCCTTCACCATCAACAGCCCAATAAAGTACGTCATCCTTTGGACCATAGATCATCCCCAAAATAGGCTTATTCTTATGTACCAATGCAATAATTGTCGCAAAATCACCACTACGAGAAATAAACTCTTGGGTGCCATCTAATGGGTCTAATAACCAATAAGTCTCCCACGACTGGCGTTCTGAAACTGCAACATCACAATCTTCTTCAGATAGAATAGGGATATCGGGGGTCAGCTGCGTGAGCTGTGCAGAGAGATATTGGTGTGCGGCGATATCGGCACTGGTGACAGGTGTATGATCAAGCTTAATTTCTTGTTCAAACTCACCCGACTGATAAATATCATAGATTACAGTACCTGTGGCACGTGCAATTTTTTTTAACGCTGGAATTAAGGTCATTACTTGCATACTGCACATCCTACTTTGTTCTCGCCATCACTTAATAATTTAGTATTACTTATCTAATTGTTTTAGGGCAAGTAATAATGCACAAATAGCACGAGATTCTGTGATCTCATCATTATCAAGGAGTTCATTGGCTCTCGCTAGTGGCCACTTTATAATCTCAAGCGGTTCTGGTTCATCTCCCTCACGTGATTCAGGATATAAATCCTGTGCAAGATAGATCTGCATGTGAGCAGAAAAATAGCTCGGTGCCAAATTGACTTCTTTAAGTAAAGTTAGCGTTTTAGCCCCAACGCCTACCTCTTCCATTAATTCTCGGTTAGCTGCAACTAATGGCGTTTCACCTTTATCGATAGCCCCTTTAGGAAAACCGAGCTCATAGCGCTCTGTACCAACGGCATACTCACGGATCAAAATAAGATTGTTATCCGCATCGACAGGGACCATCATGACGGCGCCGTGACCACCACCTTTCATTCTTTCGTAAGTACGTTCAACACCATTAGAGAAACGCAGTGAAACAGACTCAACTTTAAATAATCGACTTTCTGCGATGATATTCGAGTTCAATATTTTGGGTTTTTGATGTGTCATTTTAATTCTGCATCCTTGTCATAACGCCATACATAACAATGTTATATCCGCCCTACGTAATTAATCTTATATTCGCCTTTGGCATTTTCTTTACCAATATAGCGTAGATTACTGCGTATTGATTCAGGTAATTCATTACTTGGTACCAACACTGCGGATAGGCTGTATTTGCCTTTACTTTCTAACTTGGCGACACCAGATAATTTAAGTTGCTTAGAACCCTGCTTAATATTGGCAACAATGGCACCGTTATCACAGCTCAAATCAGCAACTGCTGAGTCGATTTCAACATTACCTAATAATGATTCAATTGCCGCATTAGACCAACTCAATTGGCCGTTTAGTTGTTCACACCAAGGTTGCCCTTGCTGCAGCTCTGCGATAGTTAATTTAACAATACCCTTTGTAGTCACCGGCAATGGCGCATTGCTTGCGCGAATAAGCCATTCAGAGCTTGCTGACGCGGTAAAGTCTTGAGCATAAGCACCGCTACTTGAATAACCGAGTTCACCACTACCGCGTAAGCTGTTTTTACCGCGGCCGAATTCAATAGAGACTTGTGCTGAGCCGGTCAACAATGCCATAACAGAGGTATCCCAGCGTACATCTTCGACGTCGATATGATTAAACGATATTCGTTTTACTTGACCTTGCCACACTGTACCTTCGACTTGGTTTAGCGCTATGTTAGCGGGAAGATCAATATAAGATAATGCTAATGAAGCTGGCAATGTGCCGACAAGAAACGAGCCATAAGCAGCAGTGACAAAGCCTAACATTAAGAGTTTACTTCTCATGTTCTTTTTCCTAACTGTAAACGACGTACTTTAACCATGCCTTTAGTATCAGAGACACTCAAGTCGATATTTTGGATCTCAATAGCGTATTGTTTATTTAATTTTTCTAACCATGCGGTCAGTTGATTAAAATTGACATCATCAATCCATACTTGCAATGAATCTGCTTTAGCTTGAATACGTGTGATGGCTATTTTATTACTCGCGGCACTGCGACTAACAAGTTGATTCAGATCGCCCGCATCAGCACGATTAACTTGCCCACCCTGTAAGTCGGTGATTTTTTGCCCAAGCACTTTAACATCGGCTAATGTTTGGGTCTGTACGTTAACTTTGCGTTGGGTATTAACAATGTCATTTTGTAACGGTTGCCAAAGTAGCCAATAGCCACCAGCAAGCAGCAAGGTCGCAATTAATATGCTAATAAGTTGCTTTTCTTTTTGCTCTAATTGTTGCCAATGTGCTTTCATCTTTTACCCTTTATATCAAGCGTGCCTTGAACTCGACCATTTTGTTGACTCAAAGTTCCCTGCTCAACGTCAAATTGCGTTGATAGCGAAGATTTTAATTTATCAAATACTTGAAAATCTGTGGCACTTACTTGTAACCGTAATGTCGCTTGCTTGGTATCAAACCGAACCGAAATAGGTTGAATACCTGATAGCTGTTTAAATGTCGGTGTTAGTTGACTCAGCATAACTAAGAAACCAGTGTTATCACCACCGCCACGTAAATCATTTAATCTACTTTGCATTTGTTTTTTTACTAAACGCGTATTCAAACGCATTTTCTTCGGTTTAAACACCGTTTTATAGACTTGTTTAATCTCGCTTTCTAACGCTGATTGTTGTTGTTCTAGTTTATTTAAGGTGACAAATTGATTGGCAAATATCATCACCATAGCCAAGCATGCAGCAATAGCACTACCGCGCCATAATTTTAATGCCACGTTTTTTTCACGTACCACTTTGTACTGGCCTTGCAATAAATTATAACGGCTAGCGATCGCGCCCTCAGCGCATAGCTTCATCGGTAACTCTATATGACCTTGCTGCCAATTATCCAACCCAAGTGCATCGATAGCAGAGTAACTCATCACAGCTGCTGCGCTACTGACGTCCTCCTCCTCGGAAGACTCTGTGGAAGCTAAGACAAACTCTAACAACTCACTTTCAATACATAACCCTTGCGTCGGTGTCTGTCTAATTAACCATTGGCCATCCAATTCGACCGCACTCCAGTGCTCGTCACTGTAGGGTAAAGTTAAAGCATCGGGAATATATTGTTCACATACTAACTCTGCATCTGCTAACCAAGATTGCCAAAGCTGCATTTTTTCATGGGCAATAACCGCAACGGAAACTGTATTTGCAAGCTTGTCTAATATCGAAAAGTGTAGCTTATCAATATCACTACTCAATTCTTGTTCTAGCATATAAGGCAAGGCATTAAGTAATTGTTTGTTACTGCGCCCAGGTAGTTCTACATCTTTAAAGGTGATATCACAACTTGGTATTAAGGTGATAATTGGTCGGCCACCAGCGCGCGATTTAAGTTCAACAAGGTCTTCTGCACAAGCCAAAATACCCGATGCAATGATCTCGCGTTCTACTGTTGACCACACTAACCAATGTATTGCTTGTCGACTTTCACTACCAAGTCTAACTACTAATTGCTCACTCATTGAGCTCCTCCGAATTGTCGACGTATAACATAAACATTATCTTTGCTTTCAGCGTTAAAAAGTGACTCTAGCTTCATCGTGGCACTGCCAAATTCAGCCTGTAACAGGGCGACGAAATAGCTACTTTTCACATCAAAGCTACTCTTCTCTACGGCGCTCATTTCAATACCTTTTAAGGAAGCTAACGACAAAAAATCGACGATAGTCGCCCAACCACTTGTTGGTCGTTGTTCCAAAATAGTTTTAGCAAGGTCTAACGATAGCTTGCCTGAAAACATACCTGCTAATACCTCTGGTTTATCCAGAGCAATGGTATTAACGTTAATCTTTAATGTCGCGGTAGGTAACGCACAAAGATAAGGGCGAACCTTACGGTAAATAGGCTGATTAAAACCTTTGATTGCCCTTAATTCACTGACATTTAATAATCGCTGGTTGCCCGCTTGATAAGGGTAATCAAGCGACTCATAATAAGCGTCTTCCACACCATAGCTCGATACAACATTGCTATCTTCATCAATCCAGTCACGTAATGCATCACTCAACTGCTCTGCTTCATAGGCATCTAATTCAAGCTGTTCTAATAGATTTCTAAATTGGCGTACTGCTAATGGAGCTTCACCGTCTTTGTCTTCACCTGCTACTGCATTGACATTAAAGCAGGCTTGCATATCCAAAACCTGACCGCCAATCTGGCCATTCTCAACTGGATATACCATGCCTTCTGTTGCCCAATATTGATCTAAGTTGATGGTGTCGTCATCTTTTAATGCTTGTTTTAAGCCTTTCTCAACCAAGGCTTCTGCACCATAGGCGTACCATAATGCTTGCTGATGCGTGATGATGTTACTAGTACGGCGCAACTCTAGCTGTAATCGCGACGACATATTACCCGCAATTATCACCATGACTGCAAGGATGAGCAACACGGTCAGCAACGCAATACCATGCTGTTTAGACGCACTTCTCATTAGCTTTGTTCCTCAGCGCTGCTATTATCACTATCTATCTTAGCCTTAGGTAATAAAAATATACGCTGGATCTCACCAAAACGCTTTAATGTCAGTGTTACTCTGACGCCATCAGGTAAGGCTTTTTTATTACTCCAAGTATCTACCCATTTTTTATCTTGATAAAATTCAAATATCATTGATTCGACATTTTCTAAAATTAGCTTGGTCTTCGGCTCTTCACCGCTAGCAGGGTCTAAGTAGACATAACTTAATCGCTCTAAATGCGCATCTTTAACTCGGTATATGACCCGCTGTAATGAGGAGCGTGGTAGCTGTGATAATGGATTGCGCCAACCGCTGCGTGTAAAAGCAATACCATCGTCATCACTATCAAACATAAACTTTCCAGCTTGTAATGGCATTGCAGTCAGTTCGTCATCACTGCGATTATTACGGGCATTCATTTGTTGAAAGTCACGCTCGACAATAACCATCGCCCGTTGCAGTTGCTTTAGACTATCACCGCGCTCTCTCGATACTTCATCACTGCGTAATACACCTTGTAGCACTTGATAAGCACCTAAGCTGAGCAAAGCAAAAATAGCAATGGCGATCATCATTTCGATCAACGTAAAACCACGTTGATGCATTGTAGGCTGTCGGTTCATCTTAGCGCACCACATAGGTAAATAAGTGACTAACTCTTGATTCATATTTATTATCTGTTGCCACTTCTACAGTTACCCCAACAAAATCACTACTGTCTGTGGCTTCTGCTTTATAACGCCAATACCAGGTTCGCCCAGCCAGTTCAGATTCACCTTTGCGCCATGATTTACCCGGGATTGTGTTCGCCAGTTTTAATTCTGTTAACGTATTAGATGCCACCCAGTTAGCAAACGTTTTCTCTTCCAAATAAGCTAAGCTGCTTAAATTCTCTGTCGCGACTTTCATTACCGCCAGCCCCGCGGTGGCAAATATCGACATCGCAACCATGACTTCGAGTAACGTCATACCCGCTTGTTTAAATAATAGGGTATTGCCTATACTTGGTTTCATCACAACCCATCCACCATCGAATTAATGATTAAGTCACCGTATTCATCAAATTGAACCTTAATACTGCTATCGCCAAGATCGGCATCCATGTAAGTAAAGGTTAAGGTAAAGTCCGAGATCTCACCACTGGAATAAATAAAGATATCCGGTTCGATGCGGATTGCTTTTTCATCACCTTCAAACAAACCGCCTTTATCTTCAAATAAACCGTCGTCATCAGCGAACAATTTACGGCTGCCTAGAAAGCTACCCTCAGCTTTTAATCCTGCGAGTTCAAAAGACAACACAATGTCTTCTTCAAGTGTTTTTTTGGCAAATACTTTCGAATCTGTAAACGCAGTCCACCTATCGTTATCATCTAAATAAACAAATTGATATTCTTGCTCTGCAATCACCAACCCCATTTCAATACTACTAAGTAGCGCTTCTTCTTCCGCTAATTCTAATACGCCAACAAAACGCGCGGCTTCTTTTTTGAGTTGTCTATCAGGACCCGCGGTGCTCATGGTCATCACCACACCTGTAACCATCATGCCCATTAAGAATATAACTAACATTATTTCTAATAGTGTAAAGCCAGCTTCTTGATGAGTACGATCTTGCATTATATTCCTTGGGGTATTATTGAAATGGATGGAGAAAAATAGCGACTAATATTAGACATGTTCAAGGTAAATAGAGAAAGGCACAGTCATTATACTGCGCCTTAATCCATCATTAATTACTTGTCATGCATGTTCCAGTTACCGATATCGTCATCAGAACCTTCTTCAGCATCTAAACCGATAGAATAAATATCAACTTGACCATTCTCACCTGGGCTGACTAATAAATATTCATTACCCCAAGGGTCTTGCGGTAAACGTTTGATATAACCACCGTTACGGTAATCTCTTGGCTCAGGGTCTACATCCGGCATTTCAACTAATGCATCTAAACCTTGCTCTGTCGTTGGGTAGCGACTGTTATCCAGCTTGTACATATCCATCGCATTTTCCAGTGCCACAATATCTGATACTACTTTTTGGCGATCGGCTTTTTCTTTATTGCCTAATAAATTAGGGATAACCATTGATGCAAGTACCCCTAAGATCACAATAACGACCATGATCTCTAACAGGGTAAAACCTGATACATTCCGTTTCTTGTTATTCATAACATCCTCTACTTTAAATAAAAATCTAACCTGCAACCATCTGGTTTAAAGACAAAATTGGCTGAAGAATTGCCATCACAATAAATAATACAACAAACGACATACTCACCACCAGCAAGGGTTGAAAAATGCCTAACGCCATTGCGACTTGCGCTTCAAATTGCGAGTCTTGGTTATCCGCAGCACGCTCTAACATGGGACCGAGTTCACCACTTTGTTCGCCACTGGCGATCATATGTAACATCATTGGCGGAAATAACTTAGTTTCCGTTAATGAGGCTCTTAAGCTAGTCCCTTCACGAACGCGACTCGTCGCCCCCTCAACTAATCGACGCGCATGCATATTAGTTAAGACTTGCCCTGCAATCGACATACTCTCAAGTAAGGGCACCGCACTGGCATTTAAAATACTTAACGTACGAGCAAAACGTGCGGTATTAATACCGCGGCTTATCTTACCAATGACAGGTATTTTTAATAATCGTTCATCAAAGACTAAACGGTTAGCGGGTTTTAACAATAACCGTTTCACTACGATTATCAGCAATACAATCGCAACCACAAGATACAAACCATAATTACTGACAAAATCAGAAAGCCCGATCAGTATTTGGGTGATTTGCGGTAACTCTTGTCCCATGTGCTCAAATTGACCTACGACTTTAGGCACTACACTGGTTAACAATAATGACACCACCCCAATAGCTACCAGCGTTAACATCACCGGATAGATCATTGCCTGGGTCAGTTGACTGGACATTTTTTGACGTTGCTCGGTATAGTCAGCTAAACGATTAAGTACTTTATCCAAATGTCCCGATTTTTCACCCGACGCAACCATCGCGCAATACAAATGATCGAACGCATGGGGAAATTCAGCGAAACTTTCCGCTAAGGTATGACCTTCAACAACACGACTGCGCACCGCTAAGATCATATTTTGAATACGCGGTAATTCACTTTGCTCAGCAACCGCTTTTAAAGATTCTTCCAGCGGCAGTGATGCCGCAATCAATGTCGATAATTGCCGTGTTAACAACGCCATATCAGCGGTACTAATACCCCGTTTAAACGTAAATACTCCTGAGGCTTTTTTCTGTTCTGCTTCTGCAGACATTTCTACTTCAAGTGGCGTTAAGCCTTTTTCTCGTAATAAGTTACGTGCTTGCTTGGGTCCGTCAGCTTCTAAAACGCCCTTTTTCTTTTTGCCTTTTTTATCCATCGCTAAATAAGAAAATGCTGGCATGGTTATCCCTCTCTTGTAACACGAAGTACTTCTTCTAAGGTGGTGACACCTGCAAGTACTTTAGCGATACCATCTTGACGGATACTAGGCGTGAATGGGCGTATATGACGTTCAACAATCTGCTCGCCCGCACCACTATGGATCATGTCACGGACATCTTCATCAACGATTAACAATTCATGAATACCGGTTCGACCTCGATAACCCGTGTTGTTACATTTATCACAACCTTTGGAATGATAAATAACACTCACATTGGCAACACGGTTTGATGCTAATTGCTCAAGTTCACGCTCAGTCGGCGCGGCACTCTCGCGACAATCAGCACAAAGCGTTCGCACTAACCGTTGTGCCAGCACCCCAAGTACACTGGAAGATAATAAGAACGGTTCCAAGCCCATATCACGCAAACGCGTAACAGCACCCACCGCCGTATTGGTATGCAAGGTCGACAATACTAAGTGACCGGTTAAACTGGCTTGAACGGCTATTTGAGCAGTCTCTAAATCACGTACTTCACCAATCATCACCACATCGGGATCTTGGCGCAAGATGGCACGTAAACCACGTGAGAAGGTCATATCCACTTTTGGGTTCACTTGCGTTTGACCAATACCATCAAGTTGATACTCAACCGGATCTTCAACCGTTAAAATATTACGGTCTTTACTGTTAATATCCGATAACGCGGCATACAGCGTGGTACTTTTACCTGAACCAGTTGGCCCAGTAACAAGAATAATACCGTGCGGTTTATGAATAAGTTCAGACATTTTATTGCGATTATCTAACGTCATCCCTAAGTGTACTAATTCTAACTTGGCGTTATTTTTATCCAGTAAGCGCATTACCACTCGCTCACCAAAACTTGACGGTAAGGTCGATACACGTACGTCAACGCCACGACCACCAATACGTAATGAAATACGACCATCTTGGGGAATACGTTTCTCCGCAATGTCCATTTTTGACATCACTTTGATACGCGATATTAATAATGAGGCTAATTGACGATTCGGTTTTAAGATCTCCCTTAATACCCCATCAATACGGAAGCGGATCACTAATGCACGTTCGAATGTTTCCACATGAATATCGGAAGCCCCTTCTTTAATCGCTTCACTGAGCATCGCATTAATCAATTTAATGATTGGTGCATCATCATCAGATTCTAATAAGTCTTCTTCGGTAGGTAGCTCTTCAGCTAAGGTAAAGAAATCAACTTCGTTACCAATATCTTGCATTAACTGCCGCGCTTCTGAAGAATCACGCTGAAACACCTGAGTCAGCTTTAACTCAAATGCTTCATCATCTAGCAACACTAATCGAAAAGCTTGACCAAGATTGCGTCGCACTTCCAATACCGTCGCCGGTGAAACATCAGCTTTATGATATAACACCCAAGCATCATCAATTTCACTTAATACCACGCCAAATTTTTTCGCAAACGAAAAAGGCAAGCGTTCACTTTCACTTACCTCTTCATAGTCCAGAGAACTCATCTATTGCGCCTCGCTTTTTGATGAGTCAGTTTCTGTCATATCAGGTTTAGTCGTCACATCATATTCAACAGTCTGGTTATCTTGTTCTTCAAGGTACTTTTGCAGTGCAGGTGAAATAACCCGTTCTTGATTAAATTTAGGTAACACGGGAACATTGGTATTTGGCATTAACGCCACACCGTCTTCTTGCTGTAATAATTGATGCGCACGCATTAAACTATATTTACGGTTACTCACGCCTCTGATCGAGGCGTTATCACGAATAATAGTCGGTTTAATAAACACCATTAAATTACGTTTTCTAGTACTTGATGAGGTTGATTTGAATAAGTTACCAATCCAAGGAATATCACCTAACCAAGGTACCTTAGAAACACTTTCAGTCACTTGCTCATCCAATAAACCACCAATCACAATCGTTTGGCCACTGTCCGCTAAAATAGTGGTATTCACTTGGCGTTTGGCAAATGTCACATCCACAGATGTAGAGCCCAATACTTGAGACACTTCTTGTTCGATGGTTAGCTGAACCGCATCGCCTTCATTGATTTGTGGGGTGACTTTTAACTTAATGCCCACTTCCTGACGTTCGACGGTTTGGAAAGGATTATCATTACCTGAGCTGGCAGAAGACCCGGTAATAACCGGTACTTCCTCACCGACAATAAATGACGCTTCTTGGTTATCCAGTGTCATAATACTTGGTGTTGCTAAGATGTTTGACTGAGTATCATTGGCTGCAGCTTGAATGATCGCGCCAAAACTACCAGCGCTATTCATCACGCCCATAGCAAGGCCGTTGATACCGCTCAATGCTGAAGCTAGCGTAGATACATCTCCAGATGTTTTAGACGTCGTCGTGTATGGTTTGCCGTTGGAATCTGTACCTGTTGTCGTCGTCTCTTTATCCTGTGCATCATAAATACCCGCACCAATAGTCGTTAACGGTACTTGAGTACCGTTATTGTATTGGGTACCACCAGCTTCTGAGATCCACTGAATACCAAAGTTAACCCCATCACCTTCTGACAGTTCAACAATAATGGCTTCAACTAATACTTGAGCACGACGAATATCAAGTTGGTTAATCACTTGCTCAAGTGTACGCATGACATCAGGTTGGGCAGTGATAACTAACGCATTAGTATCTTCATGTGGTTCGATACTCAGGTTTGATTTTGAACTCGACTTAGACTTCGATGTACCTGCCTGTCCACCATCAATGGAACCACCAACACCTTTTAATACTTCCGACACTTCTTTAGCATTGGCATATTTTAAGTAAATAACCCGAGTATTACCGGTGCTTTCTAACTCACTGTCAAGCTGTTGAATTAAGGTTGCAACACGCTGACGAGCTTTTGGATCACCGCTGATAACAACCGAATTGGTGCGATCATCTGCAACCACTTTCGGCTGTAAAATACTAGGGATTTTTGATTTACCATCACCTTTAGTGAGGCTATCAATAATACGCACCATTTCACTTGCAGAGGCGTATTTAAGATGAATAATATCAACTTCTTGATCACCCGCTTTATCCACACGACGGACAATTTCAACTAAGCGATTAACCACGGCGGCACGGCCAGTCAACATCAATACATTCGACGGTTCATAATGCACAACATTACCACCGCCAGCATTATCATTTAATTGACGCAACAAAGGGGAAAGTTCACGTACCGACACATTACGCACGGGCACAACACGGGTAACCATCTCGTCACCCTGACCCGGATTTTTATCATCGACAACGGGAATACTTGATGTTTTTGCTACTTTGCTTTTAATGACCTTCAGCACGCCGTTGTCCATCTTCACAACTGCATAGCCGTATACATCTAACACATTAAGAAAAAACTGATAATACTGTTCTTCATTAAGGAGATCGTAGCTGCGTACATTGACCTTACCACGCACACTCGGATCAATTATCACTGTTTTATTTAAATTTTTACCGACTACATTAATAAACTCATTAATATCGGTTCCTTTAAAGCTCGCAGAATAGTCGGCAGCCACGGCCACACCACTCAAACTCAGCAATATCCCTGAGGCTAAGCTTGTTAATTTTTTTCCAACGTTATTAAGGTTCATCTTTATCCTTAGCTACCTAACTTTACGACCTACTATGTGTGTCGCTTAAATGACTACTCTGGCACACTCAAATAAATACTGTGTAGTTGTCCATCACGTTCAACAGTAAGTGACATATCCGTCAAATATTTCAGTTGTTTGGCAACTTCCATTGCTTGTCGAGTATCGGTTAAATCAAATCCGTTTAACGATACGGCGAGATCATTGGGCTTTAAACCAACTTCTTTAAATAATTCACGGTTTTTACCCGGATTAACTCGGTAACCCGCCAGCTTGCCATCTTTCCGAACTGGAGAAATACGCACATAATCAGTAATAGATGCTGGATTTTTTAATAAATCTTTACGTAAATCAGATAGGCCTGTCGGTACTTTCTCCGCACGCTGTTCTCGCGATGAACGTTGACTACTTTCACGCGTGAACTCTTCACCATCTAACATCAAGGTTTCTAAATTAGCTTGATATTCAATAATAATACGATCGGTAAACACCTGCTTTAATACCGCATTGGTTGAGCTAATTTCATCATCAATCGCATACGTTTCTTGCTTGCCTTTGTATTCAATAATCGCTAATGCAAGACTTGGCTCACTACTTGCGACAAGACCGGCTAACGTTAAGCTCAAACGCGTTTTTGGTGCATCTATATTGTCAACGACAATGGGTGTTGATGTTTCGGTCTGTTGTTTACCAAATAGATGCAAGTTGCGAAGCGTATTTAAGTCATAACTTTTGATTTGATTACTACCTGCACTTAACTCTGGTTGCCAAGAGCTAGCAACATTTACTGAAGTCGGCCATAGCTGCCAAGTTAACAACGCAGATTGATAGCAAAATACCGCCAGTAGTAAATAACAACACCCGGTCGCTATTTGTTTTTGTGGTAATTTAATTAAAAGCTGCTTAAGAGCATCTAAATTGTCCATTTTGGTATTACCCTAATACAGCATTATTTTCAAAATAAGGTTCGTCTAACAAAGTTTGCAGTTTATCCGATAGATGTCGTAAATTAACCGAGTAATAGTAGCCTTCCGACTTGTCCCATACAAGCTTGTATAGCACAAAACTAATAAAATCAGTCGAATAATAACAATGGTTTAATACTTTAAAGCATTGTTACTCTAGATCCACGGCTATCATTCAAGGATATATGAATTTTGCTTATTCGCCACACTGATATAACAACACTTACAAATGAAACAACAATGAAAGAAATGTGAAATATACCAGCTACTTTAGTTAATAAAATGTGTATCGCACATAAATAAAAGACTCTCTTAGTGCTTTGTTTATCTGTTACAATCAAGCTGATTAGAACGTTTATTTGGAATGTGGTTGCATTTATTATGTCAAAAAATACCAAACCAGATAGTAGTGATGTACGTTTCGATAAATGGTTGTGGGCAGCTCGGTTTTATAAAACCCGCGCCATCGCCAGAGATATGATCCAGAGTGGCAAGATTCGCTACAATGATCAACGCGCAAAACCCAGTAAAACCGTTGAGTTGGGTGCAACAATAAAAATAAGACAAGGCTTTGATGAAAAGGAAGTGATCGTAAAGCAGCTTTCCGCACAAAGGAGAGGGGCACCAGAAGCGGCAACTTTGTATGAAGAAACACCAACCAGTGTTGAAAAGCGTGCACAAAATGATGTCGCGCGTAAACTGAATACATTGCATAGCCCTCGCCCTGATAAACGTCCCGACAAAAAACAACGTCGTGAGATATTGCGGATAAAAAATCATTAACTTTAACATCGAGAATATTATGAGCCAGAAAGATTTATTACACCGTTACCTATTTGAAGATCATCAAGTTCGAGGTGAAATTGTACAACTTGAACAAAGCTTTATTGATATCTTAGAAAAACTAAACTACCCAAGACCAGTTCAACGCCTACTTGGTGAGTTACAAGTCGCAACAAGTCTATTGACCGCGACATTGAAATTTAAAGGCTCGATTACTGTCCAGTTACAAGGTGATGGTCCGGTAACACTTGCGGTGATTAATGGTAACGAAAAGCTTGAACTACGCGGTGTGGCTCGCTGGAACGGTTCAGTACCAGACACTAACAATGTAAAAGAACTTATCGGTAAAGGTGTGATGGTCATTACTATTTCACCAGACAAAGGCGAACGTTATCAAGGTATCGTTGATCTTGGCGGTGAAACGTTACAAGAATGTCTAGAGCAATACTTTGAACAGTCTGAGCAGTTAACAACACGCCTGTGGTTCCGTACGGGTAAAGTTGGCCATAGAAAACACGCGGCTGGCATGATGATACAAAAATTACCCGCATCAGACGACAAGAAAAGTTCTCACGAAGATTTTGAACACCTAGCAGCGTTAACAGCAACAATTAAAGATGACGAATTATTTAATCTTGATGCTGAAGATGTATTAGTACGACTTTATCACCAAGAAAAAGTACGTTTATTCGAGCCACAAACAGTATCATTTAAATGTGGTTGTTCACACGAACGTAGCGCAGTAGCATTACTCAGTGTAGCAAAAGAAGAGTTACTCGATATTATTGCTGAGAAAGGCCAAATAGAGATGCACTGCGATTATTGCGGTTCACTTTATGCCTTTAATGCGGGAGATGTCGAAGACATACACTCTCCACAAATCGGCAATCCAGTACATTAAGCAAGATGTGAATAAGAGTGTAGCAAATACACCACAACACATCGTTTAACAGTACGATATTTAATAATAAGGGTGCCGTTAGGGCACCTATTAATACTAAATAAAATTTAAAACCCAACTTAATTTAATCTGAAACAATAAATTAAACTCTGTACCCCCAGGAGATACCAATGACAGACGTAAATAATAATAATACAGTTATTGGCGCCACTATCGATCTATCGGTATATGGCATCAAGGATGTTGAAGAAATCGTATATAACCCTTCTTATGAGCTACTTTTTGCAGAAGAAACAAAAGCGAGTCTCGAAGGTTATGAAAAAGGTACTGTAACTGAATCAGGTGCTGTTGCTGTTGATACCGGTATTTTCACTGGTCGTTCACCAAAAGATAAATACATTGTTCGTGACGATACGACACGCGATACAGTGTGGTGGTCTGATCAAGGCAAAAATGATAACAAAGCGATCTCTCAAGACGTATGGAGTGACCTGAAAACGCTGGTAACACAACAACTATCAACAAAACGCTTATTCGTGGTTGATACTTATTGTGGTGCCAATGCCAATACCCGTCTTAAAGTTCGTTTCATCACTGAAGTTGCATGGCAAGCGCATTTCGTTAAGAACATGTTCATCCGTCCTAGCGAAGCAGATTTAGCAACTTACGAACCAGATTTCGTGGTAATGAATGGCGCTAAATGCACAAACCCTGATTGGGAAAAGCATGGCCTAAATTCTGAAAACTTTGTTGCTTTCAATTTAACAGAAAAAATTCAACTTATTGGTGGTACTTGGTACGGCGGCGAAATGAAAAAAGGTATGTTCTCTTACATGAACTACTTATTGCCACTGCAAGGTATTGCATCAATGCATTGTTCAGCAAACGTCAGTTCTGAAGGTGAAACAGCGATCTTCTTTGGTCTTTCAGGTACCGGGAAAACCACGTTATCTACCGATCCAAAACGTCAACTAATCGGTGATGATGAACATGGCTGGGATGATGATGGCGTATTCAACTTTGAAGGCGGCTGTTACGCAAAAACAATTAAGTTAAGCGCTGAAGCAGAACCTGAAATTTTCGGCGCGATTCGTCGTGACGCATTACTTGAAAACGTAACCGTGCTTGACGGTGGCGTTGTTGATTATGACGATGGTTCAAAAACAGAAAATACCCGTGTATCTTACCCTATTGAGCATATTGAAAATATCGTTAAACCGATCTCAAAAGGCGGCCACGCGAATAAAGTTATTTTCTTAAGTGCAGATGCATTTGGGGTTTTACCTCCGGTATCTAAACTAACGCCAGAACAAACTAAATATCACTTCCTATCAGGCTTTACGGCTAAATTAGCCGGTACTGAACGTGGTATTACTGAACCAACACCAACATTCTCAGCATGTTTCGGCGCGGCGTTCCTATCGCTTCACCCAACAAAATATGGTCAAGAGTTAGTGAAACGTATGGAAGCATCTGGTGCCCAAGCTTACTTAGTTAATACCGGTTGGAATGGCACAGGTAAACGTATCTCAATTAAAGATACCCGTGCAATTATCGATGCCATTCTTGATGGTTCAATTGAAAAAGTGGAAAGTAAAACTATCCCTTACTTCAATTTAGAAGTACCAACCACATTACCAGGTTGTGATACTAAGATACTTGACCCACGCGATACATATGAAGATACAAATGTATGGGAAGAGAAAGCGGTTGACCTTGCTAAACGTTTCGTGAACAACTTCGAGAAGTTCACCGACAACGAAGAAGGTAAAGCACTGCTTGCAGCAGGACCACAGCTATAAACTTGATTTAAATTAGCACTTACTCATTATTTAGATAAGTCATTAAAATTTAGATAAGTATTCAAAATGCCAGGTTCGAGTTATCGATCTGGCATTTTTTATACCTGCTATAACGAAAATGAGCTATTCAGTGACGCTATTGCTATAATTTCCTCTCAATATCATTTAACAAGGTCATCGCATTGGCTATATCCAACTTAATCACCCGAGTCGGCTGGGAAACTTTAGATAAACGCCTTAAATATCTCTGGAAAGAAGAAAGACCGAGAGTCACAAAAGTTGTGTCTTGGGCGGCTTCTTTAGGGGATCGCAGTGAGAATGCAGACTACAAAGAGAATAAGCACCTACTGCGTAGCATCGACCGTGAGATCCGCTTTTTAGTGAAACGTCTCGAAGTATTAGAGATCGTGGATTATCACCCGCAACAAGATGGCGCTGTATATTTTGGAGCTTATGTTGAATTAGAAGATGATGACGGCTGCGTGATCCAGTGCCGTATTGTAGGTCGTGACGAATTAGATCCACTGCGTAACTTTGTGACCGTTGACTCTCCGATGGCAAAAGCGCTCATTGGTAAGCAGGTTGATGACGAAGCAAAAGTTAACACTCCTTCAGGCAAGAAAACCTGGTATATCAATAAAATCCAATACTCTCCATTTACAGAGTAATCATTCGTTTAGCCTGTTCCAAATATATTCATTTCAAGGACCCAAGATGTCTAAATTAGCTAATATTATTGCTCAAGAAATTAATGCGCATGTCCGCCAAGTTAACGCAGCAATCACTTTACTTGATGAAGGATCTACAG
Source organism: Moritella sp. Urea-trap-13 (assembly GCF_002836355.1). NCBI lineage: Bacteria > Pseudomonadati > Pseudomonadota > Gammaproteobacteria > Alteromonadales > Moritellaceae > Moritella > Moritella sp. Urea-trap-13. Next base: position 10,902 of record NZ_PJCA01000003.1, on the reverse strand, counting down.
TGCCTTTTATCGCCCGTTACCGAAAAGAAGTCACCGAAGGCTTAGATGATGGCCAACTAAGAACACTAGAGCAACGCCTTACTTATTTACGTGAATTAGAAGTACGCCGTGACACAATTTTAAAAAATATCACCGAACAAGGTAAGTTAACCCCACAGTTAACAGCCGCTATCAATATAGCAGAGACTAAAACACGTTTAGAAGACCTCTATTTACCCTTTAAAACCAAGCGTCGTACCAAAGGCCAAATAGCCATTGAGGCTGGGTTAGCACCGTTAGCAGAATCCCTATTAGCAAATCCTCACCAGCACCCGTTGCAACTGGCAAAACAATTTATTACATCAGAGCATAGTGTTTCCGAACCAGGACAAGCATTGGAAGGTGCTAAATTTATCCTGATGGAAAAAGCCAGCGTCGATGCAGAACTCATTGCTAAAGTACGTAGACAACTACTTGCCCATGCGACGCTGGAATCAAAACAAAACAAGAAATCAGCCACTGAAGACAGTAAATTTAAAGACTACTTTAGTCATAGTGAGGGCATAAGCAAAGTTCCCTCGCACCGCATGTTAGCCATGTTACGCGGTAAAAATGCTGGTGAATTACAGATCACTTTAAATGCAGACCCAGACTTTACCGACAAAAACGCCACCAGTTATTGCGAAGTCATTATCGCAAAACACCTCGGGATTCATTACCAAAATAAACCTGCGGATGAATGGTTAAAATCAATAGTACACAGCAGTTGGAAACAAAAGTTACTCAGTCAATTAGAAACCGAATTAATTGGTAAAATGAAAGAGTCGGCTGAAGTTGAAGCCATTAAAGTATTTGCGGCCAACCTGACGGCATTACTCATGGCATCGCCAGCAGGACCGAAAGTGACCTTGGGTTTAGATCCTGGTCTACGTACTGGTTCTAAAATTGCCGTTGTCGATGCAACAGGTAAATTACTTGACCACACCACCATTTATCCACACGTACCGCAACAACAATGGCAACAGTCATTATCGACATTAGCGGCATTATGCAAGCGCCATAATGTCGAACTCATTAGTATCGGTAATGGTACCGCATCACGAGAAACAGACAAACTGGTTGCCGAATTAATCAAAGCTAAACCTGAACTTAAATTACAAAAAATAATGGTCAGCGAAGCTGGGGCCTCCGTGTACTCAGCATCAGAACTGGCTGCTAATGAATTTCCACAACTGGATGTCTCCATCCGTGGTGCAGTATCAATTGCACGCCGTTTACAAGATCCACTTGCGGAGCTCGTTAAGATTGATCCTAAAGCGATTGGTGTCGGTCAATATCAGCATGATGTAAACCAGAGTTTACTAGCCAAACAACTGGATACTGTGATTGAAGATTGTGTAAATAAAGTCGGTGTTGATTTAAACATGGCTTCAGCACATTTACTCTCACGAGTTGCTGGTCTCAATGCCACCATCGCTAATAACATTGTAAAATATCGCGATGAAAACGGTGCTTTCAATAAACGCAGTGAATTAAAAAAAGTCGCTAGATTAGGCCCTAAAGCCTTTGAGCAATGCGCAGGTTTCTTACGTATCAATAATGGTAAGGAAGCTTTGGATGCTTCAGGTGTACATCCAGAGTCATATTCTGTGGTAAAACAGATAACAATGAACACTGGCCATAAAGTTGAATCCTTAATTGGTAATAAAACACTACTTCATACACTAAACCCAAGTGACTATACCAATGCCAAATTTGGTTTACCAACGGTGACCGATATTATTGCTGAACTTGATAAACCCGGCCGCGATCCACGTCCAGAATTTAAAACTGCGACATTCAAAGACGGCGTAGAAAATATCACAGATCTCAAAGTTGAGATGATACTTGAAGGGGTGGTGAGTAATGTCACTAACTTCGGTGCGTTTGTTGATATTGGCGTTCATCAAGATGGACTTGTGCATATATCTGCATTAGCGGAGGGTTTTGTTAAAGATCCAAATGCTGTGGTTAAAGCAGGTCAAATCGTAAGAGTAAAGGTCACCGACGTGGATCTTGCCAGAAAGCGGATTGCACTGACCATGCGGTTAAATGATGAAATATCTGTAACCAGTGATCATACCTCAATCAAAAATAAAGCCTCACTTGAGAGCAGTCATAAACCAGTTAAGCAATCACAAGTTAACAGACAAAGTACAACAGAAGAGAGAAGTTCAGGTTTTAGTAACAGTGTATTTGCTGACGCCTTTACAAATGCTAAGAAACGTTAATAATTGAACATAAAAAGTAAATAAGCGGTGGCGGACGTTATTCGTCACCTCTTTTAATTTGATGCATAAATTATAGATGAAAAAAAAGGCCGCCTGAGCGACCTTTCTATATATTGTTTAAACTAATCGAAATTAAGCGATTACTTTAGAAACAACACCAGCACCAACAGTACGGCCACCTTCACGGATAGCGAAGCGTAGACCTTCTTCCATCGCGATTGGGTTGATTAGCTCAACAACAAACTTAAGGTTGTCACCAGGCATAACCATTTCAACACCTTCTGGAAGCTCTACAGCACCAGTGATGTCAGTTGTACGGAAGTAGAACTGTGGACGGTAACCTTTAAAGAAAGGAGTGTGACGACCACCCTCTTCTTTTGAAAGTACGTATACTTCAGATTCAAACTTAGTATGTGGAGTGATTGAACCAGGCTTAGCTAGTACTTGACCACGTTCAACGTCTTCACGTTTAGTACCACGTAGAAGTGCACCAATGTTCTCACCAGCACGACCTTCGTCAAGCAGTTTACGGAACATTTCAACACCAGTACAAGTAGTCGTAACAGTATCACGGATACCAACGATTTCTACTGAATCACCGATGTTAACGATACCTTGCTCAACACGACCAGTTACAACAGTACCACGGCCAGAGATTGAGAATACGTCTTCGATAGGCATAATGAAAGGCATATCGATAGCACGTTCTGGATCAGGGATATATGAATCTAGTGCTTCAGCTAGTTCAAGGATCTTGTCTTCGTACTCTTTAACGCCTTCAAGTGCTTTAAGAGCAGAACCCTGGATAACTGGTAGGTCATCACCTGGGAAATCATATTCAGAAAGAAGTTCACGAACTTCCATTTCTACTAATTCAAGTAGTTCTTCATCATCAACCATATCACATTTGTTCATGAATACGATGATGTAAGGAACGCCAACTTGACGAGAAAGTAGGATGTGCTCACGTGTTTGTGGCATAGGGCCATCAGTAGCAGCAACAACTAAGATAGCGCCGTCCATTTGAGCAGCACCAGTGATCATGTTTTTAACATAATCCGCGTGTCCTGGGCAATCTACGTGTGCGTAGTGACGGTTAGGTGTATCATATTCAACGTGTGAAGTGTTGATCGTGATACCACGTTCTCTTTCTTCAGGAGCGTTATCGATTGATGCGAAATCTTTAGCTTCACCACCGTATACTTTTGCAAGTACGTTTGTGATTGCTGCTGTTAGAGTTGTTTTACCATGGTCAACGTGACCAATTGTACCTACGTTTACGTGGGTATTACTACGTACAAATTTTTCTTTAGACACGACGTGTACCTTCTTATTATCAGTTAAGCCTCTATCTTATGATAAAGACTACCAAAGTTAAACTTTATTTCGCTTCAATAATTTTGTCAGCGATGTTTTTTGGAGCTTCGTTATACTCAAGGAATTGCATTGAGTATGAAGCGCGGCCCTGAGTAGCTGAACGTAGAGCGGTTGCATAACCGAACATTTCAGACAAAGGAACCTTAGCATGAATAATTTTAAGACCAGCGTGGCCATCATCCATACCTTCGATCATGCCGCGACGACGGCTTACGTCACCAACAACATCACCCATCCACTCCTCGGGAGTGGTAATTTCTACTTTCATCATCGGCTCAAGCAAGGCAGGATTTGCATCCAAAGCTCCTTGTCTGAAACCAAATGAAGCCGCGACCTTGAATGCCATTTCATTGGAATCAACATCGTGGAATGAACCACCATAGAGTGTAACACGAACATCCATTATAGGGTATCCTGCTAGCACACCTTGGTCCATCTGATCTTTACAACCTTTTTCTACCGCTGGGATGAATTCACTAGGAACCTCACCATCAACGATTTCATTCACAAATTCATAACCAGCACCCGCTTCAAGCGGCTCTAGTTTCAGCAGAACATGGCCATATTGACCTTTCCCGCCTAATTCACGAATGAATTTACCTTCTGCTTTAACTGAATCACGAATTGATTCACGATATGAAACCTGAGGCTTACCAACGTTGCATTCAACGTTAAACTCACGACGCATACGGTCAACAATAATGTCCAGATGAAGTTCACCCATACCAGATATCAGTGTTTGCGCTGACTCTTCGTCAGTTTCAACACGGAACGATGGATCTTCAGCGGCTAATTTACTTAGCGCGATAGCCATCTTATCTTGATCGGCTACTGTTCTAGGCTCTACTGCAATTTGGATAACCGGTTCCGGAAAGTCCATACGCTCAAGAATAACTTTATGATTAATATCACAAAGTGTGTCACCAGTAGTGACATCCTTAAGACCAATCGCAGCAGCAATATCACCGGCACGGATCTCTTTCAATTCTTGACGATCATTCGCATGCATTTGCACGATACGACCTAAACGTTCACGTTTCTGTTTAACAGAATTATAAACGCTGTCACCAGTATTAACCACACCTGAGTATACTCGCATAAATGTGAGCGTACCAACAAATGGGTCAGTGGCAATCTTAAAGGCTAATGCAGCAAATGGAGCATCGTCATCTGATGGACAAGTAACTTCATTCTCGTCAACATCAATACCATTGATATCTTTCACTTCCGTTGGGCTAGGAAGAAATTCAACAACTGCGTCAAGTACCGCTTGTACACCTTTATTTTTAAAGGCAGAACCACAAGTCGCAAGTACGATCTCGTTGTTCAGCGTACGTTGACGTAAACCAGCTTTAATCTCTTCTTCAGATAATTCACCTTCTTCAAGGTATTTATCCATAAGCTCATCGTTAGCTTCAGCGGCAGCATCAACTAATTCTTCATGTAATTCTTCTGCACGCTCAAGTAGATCTGCAGGAATATCGCCATAACTAAATGACATCCCTTGATCTGCTTCATTCCAGCTAATTGATTTCATTTTAATTAAATCAATTACGCCTTCAAACTCTTCTTCCGCACCAATATTTAACTGGATAGGAACACAAGTTGCGCCCAAACGATTACGAATTTGGTCAATTACAGCTTCAAAATCTGCACCTGTGCGATCCATCTTATTAACGAATACAACACGTGGTACTTTATATTTATCAGCTTGACGCCAAACCGTTTCAGATTGTGGTTCAACACCTGATGCACCACAAAAAACGACAACTGCGCCATCAAGCACTCGTAAAGAACGTTCTACTTCAATCGTGAAGTCAACGTGTCCAGGAGTATCGATGATGTTGATACGGTGCTGCTTAAATTGCGCATCCATACCTTTCCACATTGCTGTTGTCGCAGCAGAAGTAATGGTAATACCACGCTCCTGCTCCTGTTCCATCCAATCCATAGTGGCTGCGCCATCATGAACTTCACCAATCTTATGTGAAAGACCAGTATAGAATAGAACACGTTCTGTAGTTGTAGTTTTACCCGCATCAACGTGAGCAACAATACCAATATTACGGTAGAGCTCGATCGGAGTTGTACGTGCCACAATAAATCCCTTACTAGGAAACCTAGACAGAAAGTAGTTGACGCAGATTTAAAATCTGCGTCAAAAAATTACCAGCGATAGTGAGCAAAAGCTTTATTCGCGTCAGCCATACGGTGAACGTCTTCACGTTTCTTAACCGCAGAACCTTTGTTTTCAGCAGCGTCGAATAGCTCTCCAGCTAGACGAGCAGCCATTGATTTTTCACCACGTTTACGTGCTGCTTCAACTAACCAGCGCATAGCTAGTGCATTACGACGAGAAGGACGAACTTCTACAGGCACTTGGTAAGTTGAACCACCAACACGGCGAGATTTAACCTCAACCGATGGACGAACATTGTCTAAAGCGATTTCGAAAAGCTCTAGGTGTGTTTTATCTTCACTTTTAGTAGAGATAGTTTCTAGCGCACCATATACGATCGCTTCTGAAGTAGATTTTTTACCGTCTACCATTACGATGTTGATGAATTTTGCTAGGATTTCTGATCCGAATTTTGGATCTGCTAAAATTTCTCTTTTAGCTACGACGCGACGTCTTGGCATCTCTTATTCCTCGTTGTGCTTCAGGTATTACCCAAAACTAATAAATAGTTAACAGTTTGCTTGGCCTTACTAAACGAAGAATTATTAATTCTTAGGGCGTTTAGTACCGTATTTAGAACGACCTTTACGGCGATCACTAACACCAGCTGTATCTAACGCACCACGAACTGTATGGTAACGAACACCCGGTAAATCTTTAACACGACCACCACGGATTAAGATAACGCTATGCTCTTGAAGGTTATGACCTTCACCGCCGATGTATGAAGTTACTTCATAACCGTTAGTTAGACGAACACGAGCTACTTTACGTAAAGCCGAGTTAGGTTTTTTAGGAGTAGTAGTGTATACGCGAGTACAAACACCACGACGTTGTGGACAAGCTTCAAGAGCAGGAACGTTAGTTTTTGTAACGTTTCTTACGCGAGGCTTGCGTACTAATTGGTTAGTAGTTGCCATTTAAAATAGCTCCGTTGAGTTTTTTACGTGTGAAAAATCATCCCTAATATAGGGACGCAGAATTTTAGTCATTGCGCCTTTAGCTGTCAAGCATAACAACAGTATTATTGAAAATAAATCAGTTTATTAACCAATAAATCGCAAATAAAGCGCATTTACAACACTACGAGGTAAAAATCACCCATAGTTTATAGTGTCACAATGAAAAATTCGTATAGATCAGACTTCATTAATTCCAAGTCTGAATTTGCAAATGCGCCACGGTAAGATTAACGAATTCAGGATAACTAACTTGCCGCCCTACAATACAGCTTAACCCACGCGCATTCAGATCCTCAGCCAAAGTGTAAACACTTAACTCCGGCATTAGATCTTGAAGTATTTTAGCATATTTATGCTGTGATGCCGTAATGACGACGGCATCTTGAATAAAGATAACCGCATCGCCATCATTGAAATAGGCGATACTGTCAATAAATGTGTGTTTTGAGAACGGCGATGACTTAATAATATGAAGCATAATTTTATCACCAATCAAAAATTTAAAATAATAGCATGCTGACGTATATGCTGATTAATTTCAGGTTGCGATAAATGCTGCGCATCGATAATCAGTTCTGCATCACCAATACCACGCTCTAAGAGCGAGTCTGCGCACACATAAATATTTTCAATGTCATATAGTTCAAACATACCAAATGTAGGCGCAAAGTCACGACAAGCGATATCCTGAGGCTTTTGATTAGCCATTAATTGATAAACACCATCACCAATAAAAAACACACTTAACTCCTCCGTTAATGCCGAAGTAGCAAGAATTGCATCTTGTGTTTCCCTCGCAAGGCTAGTCCCATGCGGAACTTGACGAGTAACGAATGCGGCTCTCAACATTTTTTCAACCAAATATAAATAATTAAAACTGAATAACCCGATCTGCAGTAACAATCGACGCTGCGAGTTGACCGAGTCCCGTTAATTGAAATGGTGACTCAAGATTAAACTGGCTCTTGCCAATCCGATCCGCTTCGTGTTGATCAATAACACCACGCCTCAATGCGGCACCTGAGCATATATCTAAAGGAAATAGATGTTCACGAGCTAACACTAACCAGGCGTTATATAAATCAAATTCATCAGCAGCTGGTGACGTAAGGCTAGAACCATTAAGCACCCCATCATTATAAAAAAATACCCGTTGGATAGTATGACCTAACGCAACCGCAGATTTCACATAATGATAGGCGCTTAAAGCGTCTTGGCTCCCATATGCAGGACCTGTAACAAGCACCGCAATAGTGACAGATTTAGACATAAATAAACCTAATTAAAGTGTGTAAGCGATAGCTTCAACTTCAACTAACACATCTTTAGGTAACCGCGCTACTTCAACACATGAACGCGCAGGTGCATTTTCTGGGAAATAACGAGCATATACTTCATTGAACGTAACAAAATCATTCATATCACTTAGGAAGCATGTTGTTTTGATTACTGTATCTGCACTTGCATTAGCCGCTTTAAGTACTGCCATTAGATTTTCCATGACTAATTCAGCTTGCTCTTTAACGCCACCTTCAACAATTTCCATTGTCTCTGGTACTAATGGGATCTGTCCTGAAGTAAAAACCATGTTACCAAGTTGGTTAGCTTGTGAGTACGGACCAATTGCAGCAGGTGCATTCGTTGTAGAAATGATTTTTTTGCTCATTATAAGTTCCATAATTTTATCAAAGCTCCCATATTCAGAGCGACTATATTCCACTATCTAGCTGCATTATATTTAATAACATGCACAATAAGCAAATTTAGAGCAACGATTAGTTTAAACTTTATAGATTTTTTTACATGAAATTAATTTGATTAGTGCTTTCTGTGGTTTTTAATTTAGGCTAAAATTGCTAATTGTGTTTAGCGGGCAAGATAATTATTACATGTTCATATTATTAGATCATATAACTATCCCTCTATCCATTCAAATTTGTAAGGCCTCATAACTATTTATATGAGGCTTTTTTTTAGGATAATTCTGATCATCAGGGCACAAAAATGGTAAATCCGTTATTTAGAAAGCATATAGTATCTATCAATGATATCTCACGTAATGAGCTAGAACTTATTGTTAAAACTGCGGCAAAACTAAAAAAACAGCCACAGCCCGAACTTTTAAAGCACAAAGTTATTGCAAGCTGTTTCTTTGAAGCATCGACGCGTACACGATTATCTTTCGAAACTGCAATTCAGCGATTAGGCGGCACCGTTATTGGTTTCGATAATGCGGGCAATACCTCACTTGCTAAGAAAGGTGAAACACTTGCAGATTCCATTAGTGTGATCTCCAGCTATGCTGATGCATTTGTGATGCGTCATCCTCAAGAAGGCGCGGCAAGATTAGCATCAGAATTTTCTAATGTACCTGTTATTAACGGTGGTGATGGTTCAAATCAGCACCCAACCCAAACTTTATTAGATCTATTTTCGATCTACGAAACACAAGGCCGTTTAGATAATTTAAACATCGCGTTTGTAGGGGATTTAAAATACGGTCGAACAGTACACTCTTTAGCCCAAGCGTTAGCTAAGTTCGATGGTTGTAAATTCCATTTCATTTCACCAGATGCGTTAGCAATGCCTGAATATATTTGCGATGAACTTGACGAACAAAATGTCAGTTATGCCACTTATTCATCAATAGAAGAAGTTGTTCCAGAGATTGATGTCCTGTACATGACTCGCGTCCAAAAAGAACGTTTTGATGAAACCGAATATCAACACATGAAAGCTGGTTTTATCTTATCAGCAAGTTCCTTAGAACACGCAAGACCAAACCTTAAAGTTTTACACCCATTACCACGTGTAGATGAGATCACGATTGATGTAGATAAAACACCTTATGCTTATTATTTCCAACAAGCTGAAAATGGTGTCTATGCACGCGAAGCATTACTTGCATTAGTTTTAAATGAAACAATCGGAGAGTAATAAATGAAAAACAATCATATGCAAGTAGAGGCTATTTGTAATGGCTATGTCATTGATCATATACCATCTGGACAAGGTGTTAAGATCTTAAAACTATTCAGCCTCACCGATACAAAACAGCGTGTAACAGTTGGCTTTAACTTACCGACAAATAATGGTGATGCAAAAGATCTGATCAAAGTTGAAAACACTGAGATAACCAAATCACAAGCGAACCAATTAGCCTTACTGGCACCAAATGCGACGATCAATATAATTGAAAACTTCAAAGTAACGGATAAGCATGCTTTAACGTTACCAAGTGAAGTTGAAAATGTATTCCCATGCCCTAATTCGAATTGTATTACGCATGGAGAGCCTGTGACCTCTTGTTTCTCAATCAAGAAAACAAAAGGTAATATAGGTTTAAAATGTAAATACTGTGAGAAAACATTCTCAAAAGACATCATTACCGAACAAGTCTAGTGTAAGCGAGCGATAGAGAGGTAATGTTTTACTCTCTATCGACACACCTATAGAATTACTTATCTTCGACGTTAAAACACGCGTCTAGTTCAGCTTTTATTTCAGCAAACCCCTTCGCCCTTAAAAGCTCAATATTACGCTCAGGTATCTCTTCTGGATTTGGGAACACCCTTAAAACACGAGCCATCTCATCTTCGCGAATAATATGCAGTATTGGGTATGGAGAACGATTGGTAAAGTTAGCTGCATCTTGCAGTGTTGCATCATCAAAACGATACTTAGGATGCATATGCGCTAATTGATAAATTCCTTCATAATCCTGCATTTCTAATAAATCATTGGCATAATCAATTAAATCGAGAAAGTCATCGAAGCTAGCACTAAGCTTAGGCATCACAACCAGTGTTGTTGCAATATCTGCATTTGTGTCTAAACGTATAAACTCTGCGTTAACATGCTCTAATAACTCGGTTAAATCACCAGTATCAAGAACAGCACAATGAATAGTTTTCCGCTCTAACTCTTTTTTAGCAAACGGGCAAATATTGTATTTCACAATAATATCTTTCACCCATTTTAGTGTCTGTAATTTAATTATTTCATGGTTATCAGTCATGCTAGGATCCTAAACATTCGAATTTGACGAGTTAACCACAGAATACAGTGATTAAGATTAGATGATGAGAGTATATTAAATAAACTTGAGCTTAACGATTAATTATTTACAGATATA
>NZ_PJCA01000002.1 GCF_002836355.1 Moritella sp. Urea-trap-13 | reverse complement strand
CCGAACGACTGTTGCCGTGTCAGTGAGGTCGCATTATAGAGATTTAGATCACATTGGCAAGCGCTAAAATTAGAAATTATTAAAAAAAACAAATTAGTACGGAAAGCATACTTTAAGTGACTTTATCGGCCAAAACTGCTTAAAAATAACGAATTGCATTATTTTCAGCTAGAAATACGCATAAATAGGTATAAATAGGTATACATAATATTGAAAGTCTAATCGGAGAGGTAATAAGTATTGCAGCTAAGAACTTCGAAATCTAAAAAAGAAAGGTACGAGTCGAATAGGATGATTTGTAATTGAAGAAGAAAGAAAAGCGGGGTTTTAGAAATAGAAAAGCCAGAGCGTGAGCTCTGGCTTTTAATACTATTTAAAACTATTCTTCGTCAGCAGCTTCAACAGCTGGACGATCTACTAGTTCGATGTAAGCCATAGGAGCTTTATCGCCAGTACGTAGACCACATTTTAAGATTCGAGTATAACCGCCTAAACGGTTTTCGAAACGTGGGCCTAATTCTTTAAATAGTTTACCTACAACTTCATCGCTGCGGGTACGTGCAAATGCTAGACGACGGTTAGCTACGCTATCCGTTTTAGCAAGTGTAATTAGAGGCTCAACTACACGACGTAGTTCTTTAGCTTTAGGCAGAGTCGTTTTAATGATCTCGTGGCTAACTAAAGAACATGCCATATTACGGAACATAGCCTGACGATGGCTACTGTTACGATTTAGTTGACGACCACTCTTACGATGGCGCATGAACTTATCCTTCTTACAAAAATCTTTTGACTAGTGTTTACTATTCGTCCGAGATACTTGCTGGCGGCCAATTTTCTAGGCGCATGCCTAGAGAAAGACCACGTGAAGCTAGAACATCTTTAATTTCAGTTAAAGATTTCTTACCAAGGTTAGGCGTTTTAAGTAACTCAACCTCAGTGCGCTGTACAAGATCACCAATATAATGAATAGCTTCTGCTTTAAGGCAGTTAGCTGAACGAACAGTAAGTTCTAAATCATCAACAGGACGTAGCAGTATCGGATCGAATTCTGGCTTCTCTTCTTTCTGCTCTGGTTCCGTTACATCACGAAGATCAACGAAAGCATCAAGCTGTTCAGCCAAAATTGTAGCAGAACGACGAATAGCTTCTTCAGGATCTAATGTTCCATCAGTTTCCATATCGATTACTAACTTATCAAGGTTAGTACGTTGCTCAACTCGAGCAGCTTCAACATTGTAAGCTATACGGCTTACAGGGCTGAATGCAGCATCAACAAGCAAACGACCGATAGGACGCTCTTCATCATCAGCATGAACACGTGTAGAAGCTGGTACGTAACCACGGCCTCGTGCAACACGAATACGCATACTGATATCTGCTTGACCGGTTAAATTACAAATCACATGTTCTGGATTTACAATTTCAACATCACCATCGTGGGTGATGTCACCTGCCAATACAGGACCTGTACCTGACTTAGTTAAAGTTAGTAACGCTTCGTCTTTGCCTTCAAGTTTGATTGCAAGACCTTTCAAGTTAAGAAGAATTTCAAGAACATCTTCTTGAACGCCTTCTTTACTGCTGTACTCATGGAGTACGCCGTCGATCTCAACTTCTGTTACAGCACAACCTGGCATAGAAGAAAGTAGAATACGACGTAAAGCATTACCTAGAGTGTGGCCAAAGCCACGCTCTAACGGTTCAAGTGTTACCTTGGCACGTGTTGAGCTAATTTGCTCAATATCAACAAGTCTTGGTCTTAGAAATTCTGTTACAGAACCCTGCATGTATGTCCTCTCTTATGAAGTTAACTTTACTTAGAGTAAAGTTCAACAATAAGCTGTTCGTTGATGTCTGCAGACAGATCAGAACGCTCAGGAGCACGTTTGAAAACGCCTTCAAGTGTCTTACTGTCAACTTCAACCCAAGATGCTTTCTCACGCTGCTCTGAAATTTCTAGAGCTGAAGCGATACGAGCTTGCTTCTTAGCCTTCTCGCGAATGCTAACTGTATCGTTAACTTTCACTTTGTAAGAAGGGATATTTACAACTTTACCGTTTACAACGATTGCTTTGTGGCTTACTAACTGGCGCGATTCCGCACGAGTAGAACCAAAGCCCATACGATAAACAACGTTATCTAGACGGCCTTCTAATAAAGCAAGTAGGTTTTCACCAGTGTTACCTTTTAGACGAGCAGCTTCTTTATATAGGTTACGGAATTGCTTTTCAAGTACACCGTACATACGACGAACTTTTTGCTTTTCACGTAGTTGTAAACCGTAGTCAGATAGACGAGGTTTACGAGCACCATGTACACCAGGTGCGTTATCAATTTTACACTTAGATTCGATCGCGCGTACGCCACTTTTCAAGAAAAGATCTGTACCTTCACGACGACTAAGCTTGAGCTTTGGGCCCAAATATCTAGCCATGTTCTTTCTCCAATATTCCTAAAAACGTTATACGCGACGCTTTTTAGGTGGACGACAACCATTGTGAGGGATTGGTGTAACATCAGTGATGTTAGTAATTTTATAACCAATCGCATTCAATGCACGAATAGAAGATTCACGACCAGGACCAGGGCCCTTAACCATAACTTCTAAGTTTTTCAGACCATACTCTTTAGCCATTTCACCAGCACGCTCAGCAGCAACCTGCGCAGCGAATGGAGTTGACTTACGAGAACCACGGAAGCCTGAGCCGCCTGCAGTTGCCCAAGATAAAGCATTACCTTGGCGATCTGTGATTGTCACAATAGTGTTGTTGAAAGAAGCATGAACGTGTGCAATACCGTCAGCAACTTGCTTTTTAACGCGCTTACGAGCGCGAGTTGGGGTTTTAGCCATTACTCGTCAGCTCCTATTTCTTGATAGCTTTACGCGGACCTTTACGGGTGCGCGCATTTGTTTTAGTGCGTTGACCACGTAGAGGTAAGCTGCGACGGTGACGAATACCACGGTAACAACCGAGGTCCATCAGACGCTTGATATTCATACTTACTTCACGACGTAGGTCACCTTCTACAGTGTATTTACCTACTTCTTCGCGAAGAAGTTCTAGTTGAGCTTCTTCTAGCTCTCTGATCTTAGCTGTTTCAGCGATACCAGTTGCAACACAGATTGCTTTCGCACGTGTTGCGCCGATACCGAAAACACCAGTCAGGGCAATGACTGTATGCTTTTGATCAGGAATGTTAATGCCGGCTATACGGGCCACTATACCACTCCACTTAAGGTGTTAAAAAAAAAAGATTGCTCTCTTCGAAAAGCCCGTAAGGATACTCAGAAGAGAGATATATTGCAATAGAAACTTGAAAAAGATTCAAAATCTAATCCAAGTTTCTAAATTGCTTAACCTTGGCGTTGTTTATGCTTTGGTTCAACACAGATTACGCGTACTACACCGTGACGTTTGATCACTTTGCAATTACGACAAATCTTTTTAACAGATGCACGAACTTTCATTTCTTACTCCGTAACTGTTATAGGACATGCTCAAACTAATTTACCGGCCTTAGCCTTTTAAATTAGCTTTCTTAAGTACATCACCATATTGATGAGACATCAAATGGGTTTGAACTTGAGCCATAAAGTCCATGATTACCACAACCATAATAAGTAATGACGTTCCACCGAAATAGAACTGCACACCCATAGCTTGTGTCATGAACAATGGTACTAGACAAATAAACGTAATATACAAAGAACCCGCTAGAGTTAATCGTGACATTACTTTATCTATATACCTTGAAGTTTGTTCGCCTGGTCTAATACCTGGGATGAACGCCCCGCTCTTTTTCAAGTTGTCTGCTGTTTCGCGTGGGTTAAATACCAACGCAGTATAGAAGAAACAGAAAAAGATAATTGCTGCTGCATAAAGCATTACATACAAAGGTTGTCCTGGCTGTAGAGCCAAGGAAATGTCAGTAAGGAAAGATAAACCTTCATTCTGACCGAACCATTGTGCAAGCGTTCCAGGAAACAAAATTATACTCGAAGCAAAAATAGCTGGAATAACACCAGCCATATTAAGCTTTAACGGTAAATGCGTGCTTTGAGCTGCAAAAACACGTCGTCCTTGTTGGCGTTTAGCGTAGTTTACCACAATTCTACGCTGACCGCGCTCTACAAATACAACAAAATATGTAACAGCAAAAACAACACCAGCTAACACTAACAATAACAGACCGTGAAGGTTACCATCGATAACCTGCTCAATCGTTTGTCCGATAGCTGGCGGCATACCAGCAACAATACCTGCAAAAATTAATATTGAGATACCATTACCAATACCGCGTTCGGTAATTTGTTCACCTAACCACATTAAGAACATAGTACCAGTTACTAAACTCACTACCGCAGTAAAGTAAAAACTTAACCCTGGATTATGGACAAGTCCATCGACCATGTTGGGTAAGCCTTTTGCAATACCAATAGCTTGAAAAGTACCTAAAAACAATGTTCCGTAACGGGTATACTGGCTAATTTTACGTCGTCCTGCATCGCCGTCTTTTTTCAATTCAGCAAGTGTAGGATTAACTACAGTTAATAACTGTATGATAATAGAGGCCGAAATATACGGCATAATACCCAACGCAAAAATAGACGCACGCTCAAGTGCACCACCAGAGAACATGTTAAACATTTCTAAGATGGTACCCTTTTGCGAATCAAACAGCGTAGCAAGTACAGAGGCATCAATACCAGGAATAGGAACAAAAGAGCCGGCGCGGAATACAATAATTGCACCCAACACGAACCATAAACGACTTTTCAATTCTGATAAGCCACCTTGCGATTTATTCGTATCCAATCCTGGTTTCTTAGCCATTTGTACTATCCTTCGATTTGACCGCCTGCAGCAACAATCGCTTCAACAGCACCTTTCGTAGCTTTAATGCCACGAATTGTAACTGGTCGAGTGATTTCACCAGATAAAACAACTTTAACAAACAGGATGTTTTTTGTAACAAGACCTGCTGCTTTAAGTGTGTTTAGATCTACAACGTCGCCTTCAACTTTAGCGATTTCATTCAAACGTACTTCAGCTGTTACCAGTTGCTTACGTGAAGTGAAACCAAATTTTGGTAAACGTTGTTTCAAAGGCATTTGACCGCCTTCAAAGCCAGGACGAATGCCGCCGCCTGAGCGAGACTTCTGACCTTTATGACCACGACCACAAGTTTTGCCGTGACCAGAACCGATACCGCGACCTACACGTTTAGCGTTTGGCTTAGAACCAGCTGCTGGAGATAGAGTATTTAGAAACATTACGCTTCCTCCACTTTAATCATGTAAGCTACTTTGTTAACCATACCACGTACACATGCTGTATCTTCCAATACTACACTGTGGTTGATTTTACGAAGGCCTAAACCAACAAGTGTAGCGCGGTGTTTAGGTAAACGACCGATTGCACTTTTAGTTTGAGTTACTTTAATTTTAGCCATGGTTTATTACCCCAGAATTTCTTTAACAGGTAGACCACGTTTAGCAGCGATTTGTTCTGGTGATGACATACCAGTAAGCGCGCCAATTGTAGCTCGTACAACGTTAATTGGGTTAGTAGAACCGTAACATTTAGAAAGTACGTCATGGATGCCTACAACTTCTAGTACTGCACGCATTGCACCGCCGGCAATGATACCTGTACCAGCTGATGCTGGACGCATGAATACTTTAGAACCAGAATGACGACCCTTAACTGGATGTTGAAGAGTCACACCATTTAGTTCAATGCTTACGATATTGCGTTTCGCTTTTTCCATTGCTTTTTGAATAGCAGCTGGAACTTCACGTGCTTTACCATAACCAAAACCAACGCGACCGTTACCGTCACCCACTACTGTAAGAGCAGTGAAACTGAAGATACGACCACCTTTAACAACTTTTGAAACACGATTAACTGCAATTAATTTCTCTTGCAGATCACCTGTTTGGTTTTCAACTTTAGACATTTCCTACTCCTGACTAGAACTGAAGGCCAGCTTCACGAGCGGCATCAGCTAATGCTGCAACACGACCGTGATATTGGAAACCTGAACGATCGAAAGCAATTTTAGTAACGCCTTTCTCGATAGCTCGCTCAGCAACCAGTTTCCCGATTACTTTAGCTGCTTCAACGTTACCGCCATAGCTGATCATTTCACGAACTGCTTTTTCTGTCGTTGTAGCAGAAACCAATACTTCCGCATTCGGTGTGATAACCTGTGCATAAGTATGGTTTGGAGTGCGGTTAATCACTAAACGTGTAGCACCCAATTCTTGCATTTTCTTACGTGCGCGAGTTGCGCGACGAAGACGTGCAGATTTCTTATCCATAGTATTACCCTACTTTTTCTTGGCTTCTTTACGACGCACAACTTCATCAGAATAACGAACACCTTTACCTTTATAAGGTTCAGGCGGACGGAAGGCTCTGATATCAGCTGCAACTTGACCAACAGATTGTTTGTCAGCGCCAGTAATAACAATTTCAGTTTGGCTTGGGCAAACTGCAGTAATACCTTCTGGAAGGTTATAAACTACAGGGTGTGAGAAACCTAATGTTAGGTTCACATCAGAACCTTTAACATTTGCACGGTAACCAACACCATTTAGTTGAAGAATTTTAGTAAAACCTTCAACTACACCTTTAACCATGTTGTTAACGTTAGCACGAGCTGTACCAGCTTGTGCCCAAGCATCTTTTACGCCTTCAGAAGGACCAAAAGAAACTTTTTCATCAGCGATTGAAACAACAACGCCAACGTTAGCAACAGAAGTTAAAGAACCCTTAGGGCCTTTAACAGTGATTTCCTGACCATTTAGAGAGATCTCTACGCCTGCAGGGATGGCAACTGGTGCTTTAGCAACACGAGACATATTTAACCCCTTAAGAAACGTAGCAAATGATCTCGCCGCCGATACCAGCTTTGCGAGCTGCACGGTCAGACATCATGCCTTTAGAAGTAGAAACGATAGCAACACCTAAGCCACCCATCACTTTAGGAAGATCATTACTTCCTTTGTAGATGCGTAAACCTGGGCGACTAACGCGCTCAATTTTTTCAATTACGTTTTTGCCTTCGAAATACTTCAAAGTCACTTCAAGTTCAGCTTTCACTTCACCTGAAACAGCGTAACCATTAATGTAACCTTCTTCTTTAAGCACAGCTGCTAGTGCAACTTTTTGCTTAGAACAAGGCATTTTAACTGCAACCTTAGAGGCTGACTGACCGTTACGGATGCGTGTTAGCATATCCGCAATAGGATCTTGCATGCTCATTATCGTATACTCCCGAAATTAGTGATTTACCAACTAGCCTTTTTAAGACCTGGAACTTCACCACGCATCATGTGCTCACGTAGTTTAATACGGCTTAAACCGAATTTACGTAGGTAGCCATGAGGGCGGCCAGTGATGTTACAGCGATTACGCTGACGACTCTCACTAGAATCACGAGGTAACGATTGCAATTTAAGAACTGCATTCCAACGATCTTCGTCTGAAGTATTCACGCCAGAGATAATTGCTTTTAATTCAGCACGTTTCTCAGCGAATTTATTTACTAGCTTCGCGCGTTTTACGTCGCGCGCTTTCATTGATTGCTTAGCCATGACCCTACCTTACTTACGGAATGGGAAATTAAAGGCAGTCAGCAGAGCATGACCTTCTTCATCAGAATTTGCAGTCGTAGTAATAGTAATGTCCATACCACGAATTTTATCGATTTTATCGTAATCGATTTCTGGGAAGATGATTTGCTCGCGAACACCCATACTGTAGTTACCACGACCATCGAACGATTTAGGGTTCAGGCCACGGAAATCGCGAATACGTGGAATTGAGATGCCGATTAGGCGCTCAAGGAATTCCCACATACGCTCACCACGTAGAGTAACTTTACAACCAATAGGATATCCTTCACGGATTTTAAAGCCAGCAACGGATTTACGAGCTTTAGTAATCAATGGTTTTTGACCAGAAATTGCAGCCATATCAGCAGCAGCATTTTCTAATACTTTTTTGTCATTGATTGCTTCGCCCACACCCATATTAAGGGTGATCTTTTCAATCCGAGGGACTTGCATGATAGATTTATAGCCGAACTTAGTTTTAAGTTCAGACGCTACCGTTTCTTTGTAGTATTCATGCAGTTTCGCCACAGTTAACTCCAATTAAACAAGTTCATTATTAGACTTGAAGAAACGAACTTTTTTGCCGTCTTCAAATCGGAAACCGACACGATCAGCCTTGCTTGTTGCAGGGTTGAATAGTGCCACGTTTGATGCGTCTAAAGCTGCTTCTTTCTCAACAATACCGCCAGCTACGCCCAATTGTGGGTTTGGCTTTTGGTGTTTCTTGATAAGATTAACGCCTTCAACGAATATTTTACCGTCTGCTCTTACTTCAGTAACTTTGCCTTGTTTACCAGCATCTTTACCTGCAACAACGATAACTTCATCATTTTTTAAAATTTTAGCTGCCATTTTCGTTCCTTATAGTACTTCTGGTGCCAGAGATACAATTTTCATGAACTGATCAGTACGAAGTTCACGTGTAACTGGGCCAAAGATACGAGTACCGATCGGCGCGCCGTTAGCATTAAGCATAACTGCTGCGTTACGGTCGAAACGGATAGCTGCACCGTCTGTACGACGGATTGCTGACCTAGTACGCACAACCACTGCGTTTAGAACATCACCTTTTTTTACTTTACCGCGAGGAATTGCTTCCTTAACAGTAACTTTGATGATGTCACCAACACGCGCATAGCGGCGGTGCGAACCACCTAGGACCTTGATACACTGAACGCGACGTGCGCCTGAGTTATCGGCTACGTCCAACGTAGACTGCATTTGGATCATTATTAGTGCTCCGCAATAATTTCATTTAATCCAACATGAATTAAATGAGTCCGCTCTCTCTCAAGAGGTGGCGCATTATAACACCACGGCTTTGAAAAATGCAACGGAAATAGACTAAAAAACAAACGACCCCTAAAAGGAGCCGTTATAACAAGTAGATAACTATATCAGTATAAACTTAAAATTAAGCTTTTACTAATACTTCTACTAATGCCCAAGTTTTAAGCTTAGACACTGGACGAGTTTCACGAATAGTTACAACATCATTTAGTTGACATTCGTTATTCTCATCATGTGCGTGTAGTTTAGTAGTACGCTTGATGAACTTACCGTATAACGGATGTTTCACTTTACGTTCTACTGCAACAACGATAGTTTTATCACCTTTGTTGCTAACAACACGACCCTGTACAGTACGAATAGTGCTCATATTATACACCCGCCTTTTCGTTCAGGATGGTCTTAACACGCGCGATATCGCGACGTACATTTTTAATTAAATGCGTTTGTGCTAGTTGTCCAGTACTTAACTGCATACGTAAGTTAAATTGCTCACGTAATAGGTTAAGTAACTCTTCATTTAGCTCTTCAACATTTTTTTGTTTCAGTTCGCTAGCGTTCATTACATTACCGTCTTAGTTACGAAAGTTGTAGAAATTGGCAGCTTCGAGTCAGCTAGGCTGAATGCTTCACGTGCCAATTCTTCAGGAACTCCAGCCATTTCATAAAGGATTTTGCCTGGTTGTACTTGGCAAACCCAATACTCAACGCTACCTTTACCTTTACCTTGACGTACTTCAAGCGGCTTTTGTGTAATCGGCTTGTCTGGGAACACACGGATCCAGATTTGACCTTGACGCTTAACGTGACGAGTCATTGCACGACGTGCTGCTTCGATTTGACGAGCAGTAAGTCGACCACGACCAGTAGCTTTAAGACCGAATTCGCCGAAAGTTACGTTTCCGCCTTTTGCAAGACCGCGGTTACGGCCTTTGTGCATTTTGCGGAACTTCATGCGTTTTGGTTGCAACATAACAGAGTCTCCTATTTAGCAGCTTTAGGGCTACGACTGCGACGTTTTGGCTTAGAAGGTGCTTCTTGCTCTTGTACTAGAGGTAATTTACCTAGTACTTCACCTTTAAAGATCCAAACTTTCACACCGATGATGCCATAAGTTGTAAGAGCTTCTGCAGTTGAATAATCGATATCTGCACGAAGAGTATGTAGAGGCACACGGCCTTCACGATACCATTCAGCACGAGCGATTTCAGCTCCGCCTAAACGTCCACTAACTTGAACTTTAATACCCTTAGCACCTAAACGCATTGCATTTTGTACTGCACGCTTCATAGCGCGACGGAACATAACACGACGTTCAAGTTGAGAAGCGATACCTTCAGCTACTAATTTAGCATCTAGTTCAGGCTTACGGATTTCTGCGATATTGATTTGTGCAGAAGTACCAGTCATCTTAGCGATAGCATTACGTAGTTTTTCTACGTCTTCGCCTTTCTTACCGATAACAACACCAGGACGAGCAGTGTGAATAGTCACACGGATGCTTTTCGCTGGACGTTCGATAACGATACGTGAAACAGATGCATTTTTCAGTTTTTTAGTTAAAAACTGACGTACTTCGAAATCACCGTACAAATTGTCGGCGAAGTCTTTAGTGTTCGCAAACCAAGTAGAGTTAAACTGCTTGGTGATACCTAGGCGAATACCATTTGGATGAACTTTCTGACCCATTGTTTTCTCCTAGTCTCTTAGCGCGTTGCTACAACAATTGTGATGTGGCTAGTACGCTTCAAGATGCGATCTGCACGACCTTTAGCACGTGGCATGATACGCTTCATAGTAGGTCCAGCGTCAACAAACGCTGTAGTTACTACTAACTCATCAATATCCGCACCTTCGTTGTGTTCAGCGTTTGCGATAGCTGACTCAAGAACTTTTTTAACTTGTACAGCAGCTTTTTTAGTGCTGAAAGTTAAAACTTCAAGAGCCTTATCCACTGGTAAACCACGAATAAGGTCAATGACCAAACGTGCTTTCTGTGGAGAGCCTGAGGCGAAACGGTGTTTAGCTAATGCTTCCATCTAATTTCTCCTAACGCTTTTTAGCTTTCTTATCTGCAGCATGGCCGCGATAAGTACGAGTCGGTGCGAATTCGCCTAACTTATGACCAATCATTTCGTCTGTAACGAAAACTGGTACATGTTGACGACCATTATGGACAGCGATGGTCAGACCAATCATACTTGGAATGATCATAGAACGACGGGACCAAGTCTTAACTGGTTTTTTTTCCCCGCTTTCCACCGCTTTCTCTACCTTCTTCAGCAAGTGTAGGTCTATGAAAGGACCCTTCTTGAGAGAACGTGGCATGGTGATACCTCTATAAAATTACTTGTTGCGACGACGTACGATAAGTTTATCAGTACGCTTGTTCTTACGAGTTTTGTAACCCTTAGTTGGCATACCCCAAGGTGAAACCGGATGACGGCCACCAGAAGTACGACCTTCACCACCACCGTGCGGGTGATCAACCGGGTTCATTACAACACCACGTACTGTTGGGCGAACACCGCGCCAGCGGCTAGCACCTGCTTTACCAAGTTGGCGAAGCATGTGTTCAGCGTTACCAACTTCACCAATCGTTGCACGACAATCTACTAATACTTTACGCATTTCGCCAGAGCGAAGACGTAGAGTAACGTATGAGTTATCACGAGCAATGATTTGTACGTATGTACCAGCAGAACGTGCAATTTGAGCACCTTTACCTGGCTTCATTTCCACAGCGTGTACAGTTGTACCTACTGGGATGTTACGCATTGGTAATGTGTTACCAGCTTTAATAGCCGCATCAACACCAGAAACGATAATATCACCAGCTTGCATACCTTTAGCAGCTAGAACGTAACGACGTTCACCATCTGCGTAAAGTGCAAGTGCAATGTTAGCAGAACGGTTTGGATCATATTCCAAACGTTCAACTTTTGCAGGGATACCATCTTTATCATTACGTTTTAAGTCAATGATACGGTAATGTTGCTTATGACCGCCGCCGTGATGACGAACAG
Organism: Moritella sp. Urea-trap-13; assembly: GCF_002836355.1. NCBI lineage: Bacteria > Pseudomonadati > Pseudomonadota > Gammaproteobacteria > Alteromonadales > Moritellaceae > Moritella > Moritella sp. Urea-trap-13. Next base: position 33,666 of record NZ_PJCA01000002.1, on the reverse strand, counting down.
TGATACGACCGTTATTATTACGGCCACCAGATTTAGATTTTTTCTCTAAAAGTGGAGCATGTGGTTTGCCTTTATGCAAATCCGGGTTCACTACCTTAACAAGGTGGCGACGACCTGGAGAAGTAGGCTTACACTTAACAATAGCCATTATTCAGAATCCCCTTGATTATTCAGCACTGCCGAAATCGATGTCAGCGCCGTCAGCTAGAGTAACGTAAGCTTTTTTGATGTCTGAACGACGGCCAAAACGAGCGCCAGTGCGCTTAGTTTTACCCTTCAGTACCAAAGTGCTTACATTTTTAACTTCAACTTCAAAAAGTTTTGCAACAGCTGCTTTAACTTCAGCTTTAGTCGCATCTAGTGCAACTTTGAAAACGATTGTGTTGTTGTTTTCAGCAGACATAGTGCTCTTTTCAGAGATATGCGGCGCCAGGATAACTTTCAATAAACGTTCTTCACTGATCATTTTAAGTTCTCCTCAATCTGCTTAACTGCTGCTGCAGTCATAACAACTTTGTTGAACGCGATTAGGCTAACTGGATCAATACCAGCAACGTCACGAACATCAACTTTGTAAAGGTTACGAGCAGCTAAGAATAAGTTCTCATCAACTTCAGTACCTACGATTAGAACGTCGTTCAGATCGAAGTCTTTCAGTTTAGCAACTAATTCTTTAGTCTTAGGAGTTTCAACAGCGAACTGTTCAACTACAATAAGACGCTCTTGACGTACCAATTCAGAAAGGATGCTTTTAATCGCACCACGGTACATCTTAGTGTTAACTTTTTGGCTGTGGTCCTGTGGACGCGCAGCAAAAGTAACACCACCTTTACGCCAGATCGGGCTGCTTGCAGTACCTGCACGAGCACGACCAGTACCTTTTTGACGCCATGGTTTTTTACCACCACCTGCAACGTCAGAACGGTTTTTCTGTGCACGAGTACCTTGACGCGCGCCAGCAGCATACGCTGTAACTACCTGGTGAACCAGAGCTTCATTAAACTCACGTCCGAAGGTAGTTTCTGAAACTTCAAGAGCACCTTGTGCGTCTTTCAATATCAATTCCATTACTAATATCCTCGGATTAAGCTTTAACAGCTGGTTTGATAATTACGTTGCCGTTGATCGCACCTGGAATAGCACCTTTAACAAGTACTAGGTTGCGTTCACTATCAACACGTACCACATCAAGAGACATAATCGTTACACGTTCTGCTCCCATGTGACCTGCCATTTTTTTGCCTTTAAACACACGACCTGGAGTTTGGCATTGGCCAATTGAACCCGGTGCACGGTGAGCAAGAGAGTTACCGTGAGTAGCATCTTGCATAGCAAAGTTCCAACGTTTAATAACGCCCGCGAAACCTTTACCTTTAGATGTACCAGTAACGTCTACTTTAGCTGTTTCAGCAAAGATGTTAACGTTTAGCTCAGCGCCAACTTCAACAGCTTCGCCTTCGCCTGTTTCCAGACGGAATTCCCAAAGGCCACGACCAGCTTCAACTTTAGCTTTAGCGAAATGACCCGCTTCTGGCTTGTTTACTCTGCTAGCTTTTTTCGTGCCAGTGGTCACTTGAAGTGCGCGGTAACCGTCAGTTTCAAGTGTTTTAACTTGAGTAACGCGGTTAGGCTCACATTCAATAACGGATACTGGGATAGAAACGCCATCTTCAGTGAAGATACGTGTCATACCAACTTTACGTCCGATTAGACCAATCATTATAATAACCTCAATATAAATCGTTGTTTTAGAACTGACTAGCCAAGGCTGATTTGAACATCAACACCAGCAGCTAGATCTAAACGCATTAGAGCGTCAACGGTTTTTTCTGTTGGCTCAACGATGTCAACCAGGCGCTTGTGAGTACGGATTTCGTACTGGTCACGCGCATCTTTGTTAACGTGCGGAGAAGTAAGCACTGTGAAACGCTCTTTGCGCGTAGGTAGTGGAATAGGTCCACGTACTTGTGCGCCAGTGCGTTTTGCAGTTTCAACGATTTCCGCTGTAGACTGATCGATAAGACGATGATCGAACGCTTTTAAGCGGATACGGATTCTTTGGTTCTGCATTAGACCAGAGCTCCAATAAAGTTAAACACACAAAAAAATTCGACATCCACATCTATATAAAATAGATCGTGAACACGATATCTTTAACTTGTTGACTCCCCTATCGGGAATCTTGATGACTGACCATTAATATTTCAACTCAAGGTTAAAACAATAATATAATGATTCAGCTTCTTGCCTAAGCAAGTGGAACGTATTATACATGACCTCTTGCCATTAGCAAGAAAAAGATCAACATAAAGAATTTAATCATCACATCGATTTCATTGAGTCATAATGTGTCGAATCATCTTAATGATGTTCAGCACAGTTAACCGTTACCGTAATCTGTCGGAACATTATATAGATACTAAAGATTAAGTTCAAGCTACTTTATTGACATTATTTAAAACGAATAAAGCACCCATATTAGGGTGCTTTAAATGATTCAAACCACTATTAAGACACGAGCGTTTCCACTTTTAAACTTACCGCTTGGCTAACCACATTTAACTTAAACTCTAATGCAACCTCATCACACGCATGTTGGCGCGGACACATATCGCAATCTTTCAATACTTTTTCTGGCAGCATTGATTTACTTGTTGAGCTAAAACCAAGTTTCATGAAGAATTCAGGCACGCGTGTTAAGACGAACACTTTTTGGATCGCCATTTGCTCAGCTTTACGTAACATGTATTCAACAACAGCTTTACCCTGACCCCCACCTTGATAACCAGGTTCAATACCCAAAGAACGGATCTCGGCCAGTCCAGTATCATAAACATAGATAGACGCACAGCCAGTTACTTGATGATATTTCTCTGTGACAGCAAAGGTGCCCACTGCTTTGACTAGTTCAGAACGGGTGCGCGGTAAGTTCTCACCAATATTAGCCCAGTAATTTACCATACGTTCGATATCATCTAGATCTGTCAAACGAGCAGCACGAATGCTAATACCCGAAGTATCACGTTCTTCTAAGCGTTTTTCAGCATTAGTTAAAGCGAATTCAACTTGTACTGGTGATACCCCACCCTGCGCTTTACGTTTTGCTAATGTTTCATCAAGTGACAAGTGATGATAAACATCATCTTCAATAAGTGCATCAAACTCTTTAAATTCAGCTAAGGTAAGTGCTTCTAACGGCACACCCTTACCGATTGCAGCAACAACGGCTTCACCAACAATATGGTGTGAATCACGGAATGGGACACCTTTAGCAACAAGATAGTCAGCCAGTTCTGTCGCATTAGAATACCCACCTAAAGCGGCTTCCTTGGTTCTTTCTTCATTGATTTTCATACCGACCAGCGACATCGCCGCCATCTGTAGGCAATCACTCCAAGTATCAAGCGCATCAAACAAGCCTTCTTTATCTTCTTGCATATCTTTATTGTATGCCAGCGGCAGCGCTTTCAAGGTCATTAACATGGCACTTAGTGAACCAAATACCCGACCGGTTTTACCACGGATAAGCTCCAGCGCATCGGGGTTTTTCTTTTGTGGCATTAATGATGAACCAGAGGTCACAGCATCAGCCAACTCAATGAAGTTAGATTCACCCGAATTATAGAAAATTAAATCTTCTGCTAAACGTGATAAATGGATCATCGACATACTTGCCGTGCTCATCAATTCCATTACATAATCACGATCGGATACCGAATCTAGGCTGTTGAGTGTCGCACTAGCAAAACCAAGTGTGTGGGCTAGCTCAGTTCTATCCATTGGATAAGCCGTGCCAGCTAGCGCACCTGAACCTAACGGACAAGTATCAAGACGCTTTAAGCAATCTGTTAAACGGCTAAAGTCACGCTCTAACATTTCAACATAAGCTAAACACCAATGTGAAAATGTCACAGGTTGAGCACGTTGTAGGTGGGTATAACCCGGTAATACAGTGTGTTGATGTTCACGTGCTAAGGTAACTAATTGCTGCTGGGTTTTATCCAGTTGCATTAGCAGTTGTTCGCCTTGCTGTTTACACCATAGCTTCAGATCAGTGGCTACTTGGTCATTACGGCTGCGACCAGTATGTAGCTTTTTACCTAAATCACCGACTTTAGCAATAAGCTGCGTTTCAACCCAGCTGTGAATGTCTTCAGCATCACTTTGTAAAATCTGTTCTGGGTTTTCTAATACCGCAAGTTTAAGATCATTTAATGCTGCTTCAATGGTGACTTGCTCATTTTGCGTTAAGATGCCCACGCTAACTAAGGCTTTTGACCATGCCACTGAACCTGTAATGTCTTGTTCAGCTAAACGATAGTCAAACCGCAGTGAATCATTAAACGTTTTAAATCTTGCATCAGCTGCTTGACTGAATCTACCGCCCCATAGTGCCATGGTTACATCCTTATTCTTTCTATATATGTATATTCGAGGTAGAGGGCGTTTCCACACCCTCAAATAGCGTTACTTAGTTGCTAAAGCTTTAATACGGCTAGACAACGAATATAAGCGGATGAAACCTTCCGCATGGCTTTGGTCATAAACATTGTCATCACCAAACGTAGCAAACTCTTCACTATAAAGGCTGTTTGGTGATTTTTTCTGTATTGCTTGCACTGAGCCCTTATACATCTTCACGATGACTTCACCGTTCATTTCTTCTGCTAACGTGCCAGCAGCAGCCAGTAAAGATGCGCACAATGGCGTGAACCAACGGCCATCATAAACTAGGTGCGAGAATTCAGCGGCAACCGTCTGTTTCCACTTACGCGTGGTTTTATCTAATACTAATTCTTCGATACCACGTAATGCTTCAACCATTACCGTACCACCTGGCGTTTCATAACAACCACGTGATTTCATACCAACCAAACGATTCTCAACAATATCAACACGGCCAACACCATGTGCAGCGGCTTTTTCATTAAGATACATAAGCGTATTATAAGGTGACATAACTTCACCGTTAACCGCAGTAATTTCACCTTTAACAACCGATATAGTCAAAAATTCAGGTTCATTGGGTGCATCAATCGGATCAACCGTCATGGTCCAAACTTGCTTGCTTGGTTGGTTCCATGGGTCTTCGAGTTCACCACCTTCATGAGAAATATGCCATGCATTGGCATCACGGCTATAAATTTTTTCTGCTGATGCAGCAGTTGGAATGTCACGTTCAGCTAAGTATTCAAGTAGTGATTCACGGCTGGTTAAGTCCCAAATACGCCAAGGGGCAATAACCGTTAACTCTGGGGCTAGTGCTGCAAAGCATGATTCAAAACGGATCTGATCATTACCTTTACCTGTACAACCATGGCAAAGTGCATCAGCGCCAACTTTACGGGCAACTTCAACTTGCGCTTTAGCAATAATCGGACGCGCCATTGATGTACCTAAAAGGTATGTACCTTCGTAAACAGCACCGGTTTTAAGCGTTGGATAAATATAGTCTTCTACTAGTTCATCTTTTAGATCAACAACGTAGCACTCAGACGCACCCGAAGCCAAGGCTTTCGCTTCAATGCCTTCAAGTTCTTCTGCGCCTTGACCTACATCGGCAACAAACGCAACAATTTCACAATTGTCATAATTCTCTTGTAACCAAGGTAAGATCACTGAAGTATCTAAACCACCAGAATACGCTACTACTACTTTCTTAACTGTTTGTGTCATTTTCATTTTCCTTAATATGTTACTTCAGCAATGTCAGTAAAACTGCATTTTGGGCGTGCATTCTATTTTCGGCTTGATCAAAGATCAGCGAGTGTTCTCCATCCATCACTTCTGATGTGATCTCTAACTCACGATGAGCCGGCTGACAATGCAATACATGTTTGATTCCTGTGCGTATCAACAACTCTTGGTTAATCTGATACGGCATGTACTTTTCTTTTACTTGTGCCAAGGATGTGTCGTCACCCATTGAAACCCAAGTATCACCATAAATAACATCATAATCAACTATGTCATCCAGGTTATCTGTTACATTTATTTTACCACCACTAATTTCAGCTAACGCCATAGCTTGCTTAACAATTTGTGCGTCAGGACTACTGCCTCGCGGACATACTGCAGTCACTTCAGCACCTAAGATAGCGCCAGTTAGCATTAACGAATGCGTCACGTTATTGCCTTCACCAACATACGCTAATTTTACTTTAGAAACATCTTCATAATGTTCTGAAATTGTTAAGAAATCAGCTAATGCCTGACAAGGGTGGTATAAATCGCAAAGTGAATTGACCACTGGCACACTACCATGCTCCACTAAGCCTTCTAATGTTTTATGGCTCATGACGCGAGCAACGATCGCATCAGCCCAGCGAGAAATATTTGCCGCGAAATCTTTTACCGTCTCACGCTCACCAATGGCACCGTTTTGTGAATCAAGATAAACCGCATGACCGCCTAACTTATGAATACCGATATCAAATGTAACGCGTGTTCGTAGTGATTGTTTCTCATAAATGGTAACTATGCTTTTACCCGCTAATGCTTGTGAGTATTCAGCCGGGTTGGCTTTCATTTTTTTAGCCAGTGCTAATAAGTCAAGGATCTGTTGTTTGCTTAAATCTTTAACTGATAATAAATTTTCCATGATCGAACTCCGTTATCTGATCAATATTAGCTAGAAACTTTCGTTCCCTCTACTTCACCATTTAATAAGGCAACTAATCGCTCCGGCACCTTCCAACTCGCTAATTTAACATCACGATTTAACGATGCAGCCGCTTTTAATGCCGCTTTCACTTTTACTTCCATGCCACCATTAATCACCCCAGCGCTAATCAATTCATCGGCATAACGACTGTTCATCTCAGGAATTAACTGCATGTCGGCATCTAAAATACCTTCCACATCAGATAACATCACCAAATCTGCATCAAGGGTTTCGCAAATAGCAGTTGCCGCTTGGTCTGCATTAACATTTAATAACTGACCCTGTGCATCAATACCAATAGAACTAATAATCGGTAAAAAACCACCACTGAGTAATGCTGTTAACAATGTTGGGTCACCCGCTTCACATTCACCCACGGCACCAAGTCCTGCAGTTGATTGCGTTACGGTAGATATACATCCGTCAGCAAGACTCAAACCAACTACTTTGACACCAAGCTTAATACCCTGCGCCATTAATACTTTATTCGCCGTGCCCGCTAATGCGCCAGTGATATAACCGATATCGCTTTTAGGGGTAACACGTAAACCGTTTTTCTTATCACTAACAATATTCATCTTTGCTAATAACTCATCTACAAAGCAGCCACCGCCATGCACCAAGATGAGCGAGCGTGACGCGGTTGCTTGAAATTCAGTTAATGCGCTAAACAGTTGCTCAAGTGCCGTTTCATTTTCAAGTAATGCGCCGCCAAGCTTTAATACTAAAGGAGTTGTCATTGTTCTCTTCCTTATACTAACGACGTTGTCATGGCAAAACCAAAACGGATATTGATACACTGCATAGCTTGTGCAGCAGCACCTTTTAGTAAGTTATCAATGGCAGAAACCACAATCAGATCTTGTCCTTGTTGCTGCCAAGCTAAATCACAATACGCGGTTTTCTCAACCGCTTTAATACTTGGCCAGCCACTTGGTAATAACCGCACCATAGGTTGTTCTTGATAGGCATCTTGGTAAGCCGCGGTCACTTGCTCCGGTGTTACACCAGCAACAAGTTTGACGTTAATGGTGGCTAATATGCCACGTTTAAAACAGCCTAAGTGCGGAGTGAAAATAACCTCATGACCTAAATGCGTACTGATTTCAGGTTGATGACGGTGATTGAACACACCATAAGGGGCATGGCTCACTTCACAAAATGCCGAACCTAATGCCGCTTTACGCCCTGCTCCACTCACGCCACTGACAGCATTAATAATTGGTTTTTGATCTGCAGCAATAAGACCATGTTTTGCTAACGGTTTTAACGCAGATAACGACGCGGTTGGATAGCACCCTGGTACTGCAATCAAATTTGCTTCAGCAATATCCGCACTTGCCCATTCCGCTAAACCATAAACTGCACTGTTTAATTCTTTATCGAAGTTATGTTTAAAGCCGTAATGTTTTTCATAAAAAGTCGCGTCGTTCACTCTAAATGCACCGGATAAATCAAATACCACCGCCCCCTGAGCTAGAAATTCAGCGGCAATATCATGACTCACTTCATGTGCAGTCGCTAACAGCACGATATCAACGTCAGCACAAATATGGGGAATATTGCTAACCGCCAATGGTTCAATCGTTTGGTCAACAACACCTAATAAATGACCGTATAATGAAGAAAACGATTTATCTGCATCTAAGCTATGTTCGGAAACATACAGACCAGCAAGCTCGAGTTCTGGATGTTTAGTGATGTAATGGGCTAGCTCAGCACCGGTATATCCGGTTGCACCGACTAAAATTGTTTTTAACATGTTTGACTTCCGTGTTTGCTAAATTGTAAAACGATGGGCAACTTAGCCCTTTTCGATTGCACTCGCCTAATCAAATTAAGCGACATCAATGCATTTTAAATACTGTCTCGTCGAAACGATGAAAAACGATTCATTATCTAACCCATACGTTGTAAAGTAAGGATGATTAGAGAATAAAACAGATTACATTTTTATGCAACTTTTATGCATAAAAAAACAATCAATCATTACAGGAACGTAATATGCAACTACCAAAATTCACTGAACTTTATAAATCACTTATCCTAATACCTTCCATTAGCTCATTGGAAAAAGAGTTAGATATCAGTAACAAAGATGTTATTGACTTACTCGCCAGTTGGTTCAGCGAACTTGGTTTTAGCATCAATATCACTAGCGTACCTGAAACAAATGGTAAATTTAATCTAGTCGCAACGTATGGCCAAGGTGATGGTGGTTTATTATTAGCTGGGCACACTGATACCGTCCCGTTTGATAACGGTTTATGGACCAAGGATCCGTTTCAATTAACTGAAAAAGACGATAAATGGTACGGCCTTGGCACGATTGACATGAAGGGCTTTTTCGCCTTTGTAATAGAAGCATGTAAAAACATTGATTTAACAAAGTTAGATAAACCGTTACGAATTCTTGCCACGGCCGATGAAGAAACTACCATGGCTGGCGCCAGAGCAATTGCAGCAGCACAAAGCTTTCGTCCAGATTATGCTGTGATTGGTGAGCCAACGAGCATGGTGCCAGTATTTATGCATAAAGGTCACATGTCCGAAGCCATCCGTATTACCGGGCGCAGCGGCCATTCTTCAGATCCTGCTAATGGTATTAATGCCATTGAGATCATGCACCAAGTAACCGGGCAGCTATTACAGCTACAACGTAAATTGAAAGAGCAATACGCTTGCGATCACTTTGTTATCCCGCAACCAACACTCAACTTTGGCCATGTGCATGGCGGTGATAGTCCTAACCGTATCTGTGGCAGCTGTGAATTACACATCGATATGCGCCCTATCCCGGGCGTAAGTCCAGATGAATTGTTCATGTTACTCAACCAAGCATTACTGCCAATAATGCAGCAGTGGTCAGGTGCTGTTGATGTTTACCACCTGCATGAACCGATCCCTGCTTATGCCTGCGATGCTGATTCCAAGTTAATAAAATTGGCTGAAAAACTCACTGGTGAAACCGTCATACCGGTAAATTATTGTACCGAAGCGCCTTTTATTCAGCAACTTGGCTGCGACACGATCGTTATGGGTCCGGGTAGCATTAATCAAGCCCATCAACCCGATGAATATTTAGATTTAGCTGAAATTAAACCAACCCAAGCTATTATCCAAAAACTGATTGAACAAACATGTAAAAACTAACTAAAGAATTATCGTTTTGTAGTAAAATTACCGTCAATATCACAATTAATCGTATTAATTTCACGATTTTGTTGACGAATGTCTCTAAATATAGTTATTTTACATACATAACGATAATAGTTGTTGCCGTATTACACACTGAATTGAAGGATTATGTATGTCAGATAAATATGCAGCGTTACGAAGTAATGTTGGCTTATTAGGCCAAGTACTCGGGAATACAATCAAGGATCATCTTGGAGAAGAGTTCTTAGATAAGATTGAAACCATTCGTCAACTAGCAAAATCATCACGTGCCGGAAATGATAAAGACCGCGCACAATTACTTACCGTGCTGCGCGGCCTCTCTGATGATGAGTTATTACCAGTTGCACGTGCATTTAGCCAATTCTTAAACTTGGCGAATATTGCAGAGCAGTTCCACACCACATCACGTAACTGTGCAGATAACGCTTGCGTGCCAGACTCTATCGATGAACTGTTTGCGAAACTAAATAACTCTGAAATCAGTGAAGAAGACGTACTCTCTGCGGTTAAAAAACTGAATATCGATTTAGTACTGACAGCCCATCCAACTGAGATCACGCGTCGTACCCTGATCCACAAGCATGGCGCAATCAATAAATGCCTTAGCCAGTTAGAACTGACTGAGTTAAGCAGCAAAGAGCGCGATGTATTCATGACGCGTATCGAACAATTAGTATCACAAGCCTGGCACACCAATGAAATCAGAACTGTTCGCCCAACGCCTGTCGATGAAGCTAAATGGGGCTTTGCCGTTGTAGAAAACTCATTATGGGATGCGGTACCAAATTTCTTACGCAGCCTTGATAAACGCTTACAAGACCGTTTAGATTATCAATTACCCATTGATGCTTCGCCGGTTAAGTTTACCTCTTGGATGGGTGGAGATCGCGACGGTAACCCATTTGTCACATCAACGGTTACCGAAGAAGTATTACTCACTAGTCGTTGGATGGCGATCCACTTATTCCTTAAAGATGTCACACATCTCACCAGTGAATTATCCATGAATGACTGCGATGACACATTGCGTACATTAGTTGGTGAGAGTCATGAACCGTATCGATTGTTACTAAAAACATTACGCAGTGAATTAACTGAAACACTGGCAAACTTAACCGCGCAATTAAAAGGTGAGCAAACTGAAAGCCGTGATCTCATCACCACAACTGCGCAATTACGTAAACCATTATTAGCGTGTTACAACTCGCTAAATTCGTGTGGCATGGCTGTTATTGCCAAAGGTGCGTTACTCGATACCATTCGCCGGGTTGAATGTTTCGGTGTCAGCTTAGTTAAACTTGATATTCGCCAAGACAGTGATCGTCATACTGACGTGATTTCAGAAGTAACCCGTTATCTTGGCTTAGGTGATTATGGCCAATGGAGCGAGCAAGACAAACAAGCATTCTTACTGCAAGAATTGAATAACAAACGTCCGTTGATCCCACGATGCTGGCAACCATCTGCGGAAGTGAAAGAAGTATTGGATACTTGCTACACTGTCGCTAAACAAGATCCAGAAGCGCTTGGTATTTACATTATCTCAATGGCACGTAAAGCCTCTGATGTATTAGCAGTACAACTACTATTAAAAGAAACTGGCTGTCCATTCCGTTTACCTGTAGCGCCATTATTCGAAACCTTAGACGATTTGAACAACGCAGGTACAGTAACAGCGAGTCTGTTAGCAATTGATTGGTATAAAAACTACATCAATGGCCATCAGCACATTATGATCGGTTATTCAGATTCCGCTAAAGATGCTGGTGTAATTGCTGCGTCTTGGGCACAGTATCGTTCACAAGAAGCCTTAGTCGCAATCTGTGAGCAAGAAGAAATTAATCTGACTTTATTCCATGGTCGTGGTGGTAGTATCGGTCGTGGTGGTGCACCTGCACATGCAGCCTTATTATCTCAACCTCCAGGTTCACTCAAAGGTGGTTTACGGGTAACAGAGCAAGGTGAAATGATCCGCTTTAAGTTTGGTCTTGCAGACGTAGCAGAACAAAGCTTAAATCTTTACACCAGTGCAATATTGGAAGCAAACCTACTGCCACCGCCAGCACCAAAACAAGCTTGGCGTGATGCCATGGATCAGATGTCGGCGGATTCATGTGCAGAATATCGCTCATACATCCAAGGTCATGAAAAGTTCGTGCCTTACTTCCGCTCTGCGACACCTGAGTTAGAATTAGGTAAACTGCCATTAGGCAGCCGCCCAGCAAAACGTAAACCCAACGGTGGCGTAGAAAGCTTACGGGCAATCCCTTGGATCTTTGCTTGGACGCAGAACCGCCTAATGCTGCCAGCTTGGTTAGGCTGTACTGCCGCATTTAAAAACATGCTTGATTCAGGTCAACGTGAAACACTGCAAGAAATGCAACAGCAATGGCCGTTTTTCAATACCCGTTTAGAAATGTTCGAAATGGTATTTTTGAAAGCTGATGCATGGTTAGCAGAATATTATGACCAGTGTTTGGTAACAGAAGATTTATGGCATCTAGGTAAAGAACTGCGTGCAAGTTTAGCCCTAGCAACAGAGCTAATTGTCGGTTTAACCCCGGAGGCTAATTTACTTGATGGCCAGCCTTGGAGCAAAACGTCGATTGAATTACGTAATCCGTACACAGATCCACTGAACATTCTCCAAGCAGAGCTATTAAGCCGTGCGCGTAGCAACGAAGAAGTGAACCCTGATATCGAGCAAGCCTTAATGGTGAGTATCGCAGGTGTGGCGGCTGGTATGCGTAATACCGGTTAAGTCCGAACACAAGTAGCAGCTAATAAAATGCCGACATCCTGTCGGCATTTTTGTTCCTGATATAGACTCATGATCATAAGTAATTAAGTAAGCAACTCAGTCACTATTAGCACTCTTACTATTTTGGACGGACACCCAAAGTATGGCAAATAGCATAGGTTAAATCTGCACGGTTTAAGGTATAAAAATGAAAGTCCTTCACTCCTTCTCGTGATAATACTTTTACTTGATCAATGGCAATACTTGCGCCGACCAGATTACGTGTCGCTTGGTCATTGTCTAAACCTGCAAATTGACTGTGCATCCAATTTGGCACTTTTACATTGGTCAATTTCGAGAACTTACATAAGGTTTTATAATTAGAGACGGGTAAGATGCCCGGCACGATCTCTTTATCTATGCCCACCGCGGCACAACGGTCACGGAACCGTAAAAAACTCTCGGTATCAAAGAAGAACTGCGAAATAGCGCGATCAGCGCCAGCATCAATTTTATCTTTTAGCGCCAGCAAATCAGCTTGGGCATTCTTAGCTTCCGGATGTACTTCTGGATAGGCTGCTACAGAAATATCAAAGTCATTCACTTCTTTCAGTAATGCCACTAAGTCAGCCGCATACATGTCAGGTTGATTCAAGCCCGGCGGTAAATCACCACGTAAGGCGACGATATTACGAATACCGTTGTCCCAGTAGTCTGTGGCGATCTGCTTTAGCTCTTGGCGATTAGCATCGATGCAGGTTAGGTGTGGCGCGGCAATCAAACCGGTTTCATGTTTAATTTGTTTGATAATATCATGCGTGCGATCACGGGTACCGGAATTGGCCCCATAGGTTACCGACACAAATTTAGGCTCTAAGGTTTTTAGACGGTTAATTGATTCCCATAAGGTAGACGTCATCGCAGGTGAGTTTGGCGGGAAAAATTCAAATGAAACGTTAATATCACGCCCCAATTCAGAAACGCTTTGATTTAATACTTCAATATTTTGTGCATTGTGAAAACTCATACTTATATCCCTTAAGATGTTTAGACGTCCATACCTCTTTACGTCTCAATCATCACAAGTTTGACGGATAAAGTCAACGCACATAATTCATCTTAAACATGAATTATGTGCGTCTTAGTTCTTGGTAGAAATAAACATGCAGATTAGCGAGCAAACAGCTGACATAATTGGAACAGATCGGCTTGAATAGCGCCAGCAGTCACTTCTTTACCAGCACCGGGTCCTTGGATCACTAACGGGTTATGACGATACCGATGACTATTAATCGAAAAAATATTGTCACACGGCAGTAAATTGGCAAACGGGTGAGTCGGTTCTAAGAACTCTAAACCAACCTGCGCACCTTCTTTATTGCTAAAGCTCGCCACGTAACGTAATACTAGTCCCTGCTTTTTGGCTTTGTTAAACATCCGCAGTATTTTTTCATTTAGCTCTTCGCAATGTTCTAAAAATTCATCAGCTTTAAAACCCATCAGCGCTTCTGAAACCAAAGATTCCAATTTTATATCAGCTAACTCCATTTCATAACCGGCTTCACGGCTGAGGATAAGCAATTTACGCTGCACATCTTTACCAGATAAATCTTCACGCGGGTCTGGCTCTGTTAAACCTTGCTGCCACGCTTGTTCGACTAATTCTGAAAAGGCAACCTGACCATCATATTGTTGAAATAACCAAGATAAAGTGCCAGAGAAAATACCGCTCACAGCAGTGACTTGATCGCCGCTGTGTTGCAACATATCCATCGATGACTGGATAGGTAACCCTGCACCAACTGTGGCGTTATATAGCCAGTAGCTTTCATTATCGCTAAAACTTTGCTTCACCCGATTATAAAATTCACTGCTGGCAGCACCGGCAAATTTATTGGCAGAAATAAGGTGGAAACCATGTTGGGCAAATTCAGGATAATAATAACTAATCGCTTCACTGGCGGTAATATCAATGATCACTAACTCGTCAAACGGGTGCAAGGCCAAATTAGATAATAACTGTTCCCACACAAATGTTTCCGGCTGGAAGTCATCAAGCACTGTCGCTGCATCCAGACCGTTGAAATCTAATACCCCGCCCCGTGAGCCATAGACGCCACATAAGCACAGCTCGACATTTTGCTGCGCTGGTATTTTATGCTGTTGCTGAGCAAACAAAGATAACCAGCCCGCACCAATATTACCTTTACCAAACAACACCACACCAACACGTTTCGGTTGTTTGAATAATACCGTGTGTAATTCTTTCAATAACGGTTCAAGCACTACCTTTTGTAATACTGCACAGATACTTAAATGATTATCACCGGTTTGCACAAAAGTCAGGTTATGCTCTGAGATCAGTTGATAAAACTGATGTGACTGTAGCGCATTTTCAGTCACACCTGAGCCCACTAAGGCTACCATGCAAAAACCACTGAGCGGATTAATGGCCATGACTTGCGGTTGTTGCTGCTGATATACTTGTAATGCTGCCAGTGCAAACGCCACGATTTCAGCGGTATAACCTAATCTAACTACATGTTCGGTAGGACGGCGTTTAATACAAATCGGCGACAGTTGCTGTTTTGCTAGCAAGGTAATTAACTGCTCATATTGTTGTTGGTAGTCAGCCTGATGCCCGAATTCAATATCGAGCAAGTGCAGATCATCAACCGAAGTGACGATTTTAGCGCCCTTACCTTTGGGTAAACGACGATGGATCTGGGTTGACCCTTCACTGGGGGTATAACTACAACGCAGTTGTACATGCTGTTTACTGCCAACAACGGGTTGTAATGTGCGTGCATGTAATACCGGTGAACCTAAACGCGCGAGTTCTGCCGCCTCATCGAGTGACAATTTAGTTTGTAATTCGGCATCTTTGACACGACGTGGGTCAGCGCTAAATACCCCAGCCACATCACTCCAGATAGTCGTTTGGTCTGCATCAACTAATGCGCCTAATAAGGTCGCTGAATAATCTGAACCATTACGCCCCAATGTTACGGTGCGCTGCTGGGCATCTCCAGCAATAAAACCAGTAACCACGACGCGATTGTTTAAGGTCGTTAAACATGCGGCTAATTTTTGGCGAGACACGGTTTCATCGACCACAGGCTGCGCAGCTAATGCCGTGGTTAAAAACAACCGTGAATCTAAATTATCTGCGGGCAATTGGTTTTGACTCAACAATGCCGCGAGCAGTCGTGCAGACCACACTTCGCCATGGGCAAGAATTTGGTTTTTAGCGTAAACATCAAGGTTGGTTTCTAATAAATGGCCAATGGTATGAATATCATCTTGCAGTGCAGCGGTGAGTTGCGTACATAATTCATCTGCGAGTAATTCAGCAATGAGTTTGGCTTGATATTCACAGGTGGCAATAAGACGCTCAGGCGCAGCTTGATCACCATCTTCCGCTAATTGTAATAACTCTAACAATTGGTTGGTGGTTTTACCTGCCGCAGAAACAACAATCAGATCTCGAGCTTGAGTGTGCTTACTAATAATCGCTGATACACGACGATAACAAGTAGCATCTGCTAAGCTACTACCACCAAATTTATGAATACTGCGCTTCACTGCGTCCATGCGTTCTCCCGAACTTAATATTGAATTAATGTATTGTCAGTACCTCAAAACATACACCATTAAGTCACAATAGGTCAATAGACGTCTAGAGCTCTTTACATACTGATTGCCAATAATCAAATTCAAAGGTAGACTTATTACTTATTCATTAAATAATAATTTACCCAAAGGTCGAAAATGACGAAGTGGAACGGCGAGTATATTAGTCCCTATGCAGAACATGGGAAAAAGAGTGAACAGGTAAAGAAGATTACTGTTTCAATTCCTTTGAAAGTATTGAAAGTACTGACAGATGAAAGAACTCGCCGTCAGATTAACAATCAACGTCATGCGACTAACAGCGAGTTATTATGTGAAGCATTTTTACATGCTTACACTGGCCAACCATTACCGGCAGATGAAGATTTAACCAAAGACAAGCCAGATAACATACCTGCAGAAGCGAAAGCACAAATGTTAGCACTGGGTATTAATATTGATGATTATTTAGAACAAGATGATTAGTCGATAATAATAGCTAAGCAGTTATAAAAAAGGCACCCCTTTATGAAAGGAGTGCCTTTTTTGATCTCAACAGTCTGCATTCGTCATCTCAATGCAGTCCGTTAGCTAGAATCTAATAATTAAGCCCTGAAAGTTAAGTCCTAAAAACTAAAAGGTGCCGCGCGGCCTCTTTTCTTCTCAACTTTTTTAGGCTCTGCAGCTTTTGCTGTTTTAGTTTGTTTTACTTCAGGTTTTTTCTTTTTCTTCTTTTCTGGCTGTTCCCAAGTATCAGCAGCAATGCTTTCAACTACTGACTTAGTAACGACAGGTTTAGCAATTGCAGGTTTGGCGATTTCAGGTTTAATAGTCGCTGCTGGCGCGATAAAGGCAGCTTCAACAGCAACGTCTTCTACAATATTTTCTGCAACCTGTTGCTCTGCAATATCGGCTTCAACATCAGCGCTTGTAACGGCATCATTAGCAATGAAATCGTCTTCAGTAAGATCATGTTCAGCCATGTATGCTGCGACAGAATCTGACTCGAGTGCAGCCGGGTCAACAAATTCATCTTCAGGAAAATCTTCGCCATCATCAGTCTCCGCATAATCAGCGTCATCGTATGACGCTAGCTCTTCGGCTGACATAACTTGATACGCTTCACCATCAAAACCAATAATGTCACCAAACATAATTTTTTTACGTTTACGTGTTTCAACTTCACCATTCACATATACAAAACCGTTAGCAATATGGTTCTTTGCTTCACTGCCCGATGTCACTAGGTTCTCAATTTTTAAAATTTTATATAATTCGATTGGTTCTGCAGAAACAACAACAGGGATGACTTCAATTTCGTATTCTTCAGACATGGGAACCTTAAATGTGGGCAATATAGCGGCTCTTTATACAAGTATAAGCGCAGAAATGCAAACGCCAAGGAAAGACCTTGGCGTTTGTTAGAGCTATCAAATAGAATTATCGAATAAATTTACAACATGTAATTTTCAGGTAATTCAATACGTGATACGCCCGTTGCAACAGCAGCCAGTGCAACAGCACGTGCTACTCGTGGTAATAAACGTGGGTCCATTGGTTTCGGAATAATGTATTCTTTACCAAATTCTAGCGATGTAACGCCAGATGCCGCTAATACTGATTGTGGTACTGCTTCTTTCGCGATCTCACGAATAGCATGTACCGCTGCCACTTTCATTGCTTCATTGATCACGCTAGCACGCGCGTCTAATGCACCACGGAAAATGAATGGGAAGCACAATACGTTATTCACTTGGTTTGGATAATCAGAACGGCCCGTCGCCATGATCAGATCTTGGCGTACAGCATGTGCGAGTTCTGGTTTGATTTCTGGGTCTGGATTTGAACAGGCAAAGATAATTGGATTATCCGCCATTAACTTCACATCGTCAGCAGATAATACATTCGGACCGGATACGCCAACGAATACGTCAGCACCATTAATCGCATCTTGTAATGTCCGCTTATCGGTATTGTTAGCAAAACGCTGCTTGTATTCGTTAATATCATCACGGCGTGTGTGGATCACACCTTTGCGGTCTAACATATAGATTTTTTCACGCTGAGCACCACATGAAATTAATAATTCCATGCAAGCGATTGCCGCCGCGCCAGCACCCATGCAAACAATCACAGTTTCAGTAATATCTTTACCTTGAATGTCTAACGCATTAATCATACCCGCTGCCGTGACGATCGCAGTACCGTGCTGGTCATCATGGAATACTGGGATTTTACAACGGGCAATTAAGGCTTTTTCAATCTCAAAACATTCTGGTGCTTTAATATCTTCTAAGTTAATGCCACCAAATGTATCGGCGATATTAGCAACTGTATCAATAAATTCTTCAGTTGTACGGTGTTTCACTTCAATATCGATCGAGTCAATATCAGCAAAACGTTTAAATAACAGCGCCTTACCTTCCATTACCGGTTTTGATGCCAGTGGACCTAAATTACCGAGGCCTAAAATAGCGGTACCGTTAGTAATAACCGCCACTAAATTACCTTTAGCAGTATATTTATAAGCATCGTCAGGATTAGCAGCGATTGCACGCACTGGCTCTGCAACACCAGGACTATATGCTAGAGAAAGGTCATCGGCAGTTTCTGCTGATGTCGTAAGTTGAATAGCAATTTTGCCTGGTTTTGGGTTCGCATGGTAATCCAATGCTTGCTGTCTAAGGTCTGACATACGCAATATCCTGAATGAAATGAATGCACATAACTCACAGACTGAGTTCAAGAATAACAAAGTGTGAGATACAACGTTGGGGAATTAACTAATAATTGAATGTAACGCCAAATATTTAACTTTAATTTAACACAGCTCACTTTTATTTTATACTGAGCTAAACCGGCTAATAATATTGTTGGCATGATTCTACATTAATTTAAGTGGTTTATTCTACCTTTGCACTGGTACGAAGTGTTTATTTTTACAGGCGTTGCTAATTTTAGAAGAAGATTTTTATAGAAATGAAATTACTGAGGTTAATTTTAAGTTTTATAAATGTTTCAAACTATTTTTTAGGTATAAAAAAAGGCACCCGTAGGTACCCTTTTGACTCACTGCAAACAATTGTATAAATACAATTATTATTTTGCTGCAAGAGCACCAAAACGTTTGTTGAACTTATCAACACGACCGCCAGTATCAACAGTACGTTGCTTACCAGTGTAGAACGGGTGACAGTTTGAACATACATCTAGAGTGATGTTTTTTCCACGAGTAGAACCCATAGCAAAAACGTTACCACATGAACATTTTGCTTCGATTGCTGCGTACTCTGGGTGTATACCTTGTTTCATAGAAACCTCAATTTTGGTTATGTCGCCATCTGAAACTCTGCCAGACACCACATAAAGTTATAGAATTTTTAGGCTGCGAATAATATAGGATCTTACCCCCTAATATCAATAGCAGATGCATAAATAAACTGCATTTCGAACATTAAATAGAAAATATCAAGACATTACCCAGTTAACCGCCGTAAACTGCTTGTCGAAATACAGATTTAGTCCGTAAAAGAGAGTTGAGTACATGCCAGTTGTCGCCGTTGCAGTTCCCATCCATTTAAGCAGAAGTTTTGATTATACCTACTCTGATGATATCTACATCGAGCCAGGTATGCGCATCTGTGTGCCTTTTATGAATAAGCAATTAATTGGCATTGCCCTAGCAACTAAAAACGACAGTGAATTTCCACTCGCAAAACTCAAACCCATTATCAATGTACTCGATGATAGCGCGATTTTATCAGCAGATATGTTGGCGTTTTTCAATTGGTGTGCCGATTATTACCATTATCCAATCGGTGAAGTGATCGCCCAAGCATTGCCAGTATTACTGCGTAAATTAGAATCAGCGAAATTAAACAGTTATACATTTTGGCAATTAACCGATAGCGCCCATGAATTAACGGCAAAGGAATTGAACCGTTTAACCCCTGCGCAATTACAGACCATCAAGTTACTGGCAGAAACAGGGTTAACCCAATCCCATTTAAAATTAGCCAATATTAAATCAACCACCATCAAAGCGCTGCAAGACAAAGGCCTTATCAGCCAAGAATATATCAAGATCCAAGATAACGATGCGCAACATTGGCGCCAGAATCTGGTCATCAGTGACAATCGCCCTTCGCTTAACACTGAACAAGCGATCACCATAGCAGCAATTGACATCAACCATTTTGCTACCTACCTACTCGATGGTGTCACTGGCAGTGGTAAAACTGAAGTTTATTTGAATGTCATCGAAAAAGTATTAAAGACTGGCAAGCAAGCTTTAGTCATCGTTCCCGAGATTGGTCTTACGCCACAAACCATTTCACGCTTCAAACGCCGCTTCAATGTGCCAATTGTCGCCTTGCACTCCGGTTTAAATGACGCTGAGCGTCGCGAGGCTTGGCTAGAAGCACAAGCGGGTGTCGCGGGTATCGTTATTGGTACAAGATCGGCGATATTCACTCCTATACACGATTTAGGCGTGATCATTATTGATGAAGAGCATGATGGTTCACTAAAGCAACAAGAAACCTTCCGCTATCACGCCCGCGATCTGGCGATTGTCAGAGCGCATCGTAATAATATCGCCGTAGTATTAGGCTCAGCAACCCCAGCATTAGAAACGCTGCATAACGCCATGACTGGTAAATATCGTCACTTAAAGCTAACCCAACGCGCGGGTAACGCCCAGATGCCAACCCATCACCTGATTGATATTAAAAATCAATCCTTAGACTCAGGACTATCTACTGAGTTTATGGCGTTAATGGCGACCCACTTAGCGGCAGGTAATCAAGTCCTGCTATTTCTAAATCGCCGTGGTTATGCACCTGCGGTCATGTGTCATACCTGCGGGTCAATGGCCGAATGTCAGCGCTGTAATACCTATTACACCTACCATCAGTCACGCAATATATTGCATTGCCACCATTGTGATGAACAATTTCCGAAGCCACGTCGCTGTCCAAGCTGTGACTCCAATGAGATCATCACAGCTGGTTTTGGTACCGAGCAACTCGAAACAATGCTCGCTGAACATTTTCCGCAATATCCGATTATTCGTATTGACCGAGATAGTACCAGTCGTAAAGGCAGTTTAGAAAAATCATTAGAAGCCGTGCGCAAGCGCGAATTCCGTATTTTGATTGGTACCCAGATGTTAGCCAAAGGCCATCATTTTCCCGACGTAACTCTAGTTGGCTTAATTGATGTCGATAGCGCCCTGTTTAGCAGCGATTTTCGTGCGCCCGAAAAACTCGCACAACTGTTTGTACAAGTATCTGGGCGCGCAGGGCGCGCCGCCAAACAAGGTGAAGTTGCGATCCAAACTCACCACCCGGAACACGAGTTAATTCAAGACCTGATTAACAATGGTTATTCTCACTTTGCCCAAACCGCATTACACGCGCGTTCGATGGCGAGTTTGCCGCCTTATAGCTTTCAGGCTTTATTCCGTGCTGAAGCCCATCAATTCAGCGAAGCCAACGCTTTTTTAGTGGAAATAAAGCAACTGGTGCAAGCTCATAATCACAATCCACAACTGCTCTGCTTAGGGCCAATGCCAGCACCAATGGAGAAGCGCGCAGGCAAGTATCGCTTACAGCTATTATTGCAAGGCCCCCAGCGTCAGCACATCACTCAGCTACTACGCCAGATAATGCCTAAAATAGAAGCGTTAAAGTCCGCACGTAAAGCCCGCTGGTCGTTAGACGTGGATCCAACTGAAATGTTGTAAGGATATCGCTATTTCTCCTTGATTAACTAGTCAAATAGCCCTAATCGCGCTAAAATGATCAGCCTATTTCATTCATCATTGCTAGTTAAGAGAAACCATGAAAGAGCATATTATACAGCTACTCGAGCAAACCGTTACGATCTTAAAAGAACAACAAATCATTCCTGCAGATGCACAACCACGCATCTCAGTAGATCGAACCCGCGACAAAGCTCATGGTGATTTAGCGACAAATTTAGCAATGATGATGGCCAAACCAGCGAAAAAGAATCCGCGCGAGTTAGCCCAACTAATCATTGATAACCTACCTGAATCAGACTTAGTCAGCCGTACAGAGATCGCAGGCCCAGGTTTTATCAACATTTTTCTAAACCAAAACTGGTTAGCGCAACAGATTGATATTGCACTTGCAGATGAAAACCTGTCTGTACAGAAGGCAACAACACCAGATAATGTAGTGGTTGATTTATCATCGCCAAATCTAGCCAAAGAAATGCACGTAGGTCACTTACGCTCATCGATCATTGGTGACTCTGTAGCGCGTACATTAGAATTGCTTGGCCATAACGTTATTCGTCAAAACCACGTTGGCGATTGGGGCACTCAGTTCGGTATGCTACTGGCGTACATGGAAGAGAAACGTGCTGAAAATACAGAAATTAGCATGCAACTTTCTGATCTAGAAGTATTCTACCGTGCAGCAAAAGGACGTTTTGACGAATCAGAAGACTTTGCAATACGCGCCCGTGAAATGGTGGTAATGCTGCAATCTGGCGATGAAGAATGTAATAAGTTATGGCAAGAGTTCAATGACGTGTCACTTGCACACTGTCATGAAATCTACAAACGTCTAAACGTAAAACTAACGCGCGAAGACGTACGTGGCGAGAGCTTCTATAACAACGACCTACATAACGTTGTTATAGAACTTGAAGCAAAAGGCTTACTGACAGAGTCAAACGGCGCTAAATGTGTATTCTTAGATGAATTCAAAAATAAAGATGGCGACCCATTACCGGTAATCATTCAGAAAAACGGTGGTGGTTTCCTTTACGCAACAACAGATCTTGCTGCTATGCGCTTCCGTCAACAACAACTAAATGCTAACCGCATCATGTACTTTGTTGATCAACGCCAAGCACTGCATTTCCAACAAGTATTTTCTGTGGTTCAAAAAGCTGGTTTTGTTAAACCAGAAACATCATTGGAACACCTTGGTTTTGGTACTATGAATGGTGAAGATGGTCGTCCATTCAAAACCCGTTCAGGCGGCACAGTAAAACTTGTTGATCTACTTGTCGAAGCAGAAGAACGTGCTTACACATTAGTAAAAGCGAAGAACCCAACACTTTCTGAAGATGAGCTAAAACACATTGCCCGCGTTGTCGGTATCTCATCGGTTAAATACGCTGATTTATCTAAGAACCGTAGCAGTGATTACATCTTCAACTTTGATTCAATGCTAAGCTTCGAAGGTAATACAGCCCCTTACCTACTTTACGCTTGTACACGTGTTGGCAGTATCTTCAACAAAGTAGATGCTGAAACACTAGCGAAACTAGCAACAGCGAAAGTGCAGCTAAACGAAGACAAAGAACAAGAGTTAGCAGGTAAACTGATCCAGTTTAACGAGATCGTGCATCAAGTAGCAAAACGTGCAACACCAAATACATTATGTACATACCTGTTTGAACTAGCTGGCGTATTCTCAAGCTTCTATGAAGCTTGCCCAATCTTAAGCACTGAAGATGAAGACGTTAGATTAAGCCGTCTAAAACTGGCTCAATTAACAGCGAAGACGCTTAAACAAGGTCTAGATTTGCTAGGCATTGAAACTTTGGAACGTATGTAAATTATGGCTCGTAAGGATTACGCGGGGCACGCCCCGAAGCCAAGAAAAAAGCGGGGTGCTAAAAAGGCACCTCCGGCTAAAAAGCAACGCCCTGTGTTGGCGATCTTGCTGTTTTTACTGCTGGCAATCGGCTTGGGCTATTTTTTAGCACAAATCAGTGGCACCGCAGAAGAAGCACAGCCAGAACCAGTTAAAAAAGTACAACCGAAAAAGTTAACGGTAAAACCATTACCAGAGAAACCTAAGGAAAAATGGCAATATCCACAAGACTTGCAAGACAAAGAAGTCATTGTTGATATACCAGTACAACAAGACACAGGTATTCGTTATCAAATGCAATGTGGTTCGTTCCGTCAGCAATCACAAGCGGAAGCGATGAAAGCAACAATAGCCTTCCAAGGTTATACGGCCAACGTCCGCCACACAGGCAATTGGTATCGCGTCGTTTTAGGCCCTTACGAACGTAAACGTACAGCAGAAAAAGAACGCCACCAAATTAAACGCGCAGGTGTCACAACTTGTGAAATTTGGCAGTGGAAGCCTTGAAAAACTAAATAAATATACCCACCTTAGTTGGTATATTGTAATGAAAACGCTTCATATCATATGAGGCGTTTTTTTTACCTAGCATAATGCAGTGTGGCTAATTTCAACCCAGTTACGCTCGAATTTATTAGAATGGAGTTTATCGTGACTACTATTGTATCTGTACGCCGTGAAGGCAAAGTCGTAATGGCCGGAGACGGACAAGTTTCTCTTGGCAACACGGTAATGAAAGGCAACGCAAGAAAAGTACGCCGTTTATACAATGGCCAAGTTATCGCTGGTTTTGCCGGTGGCACTGCTGACGCATTTACCCTCATCGAACGTTTTGAAGCCAAATTACAAGCTCACCAAGGTAACCTAGAGCGTGCCGCTGTAGAGCTTGCTAAAGACTGGCGCTCCGACAAAGTGTTACGTAATTTAGAAGCCTTACTGGCTGTCGCGGATAAAAATAGCTCGTTCATCATCACCGGTAATGGCGACGTAGTACAACCTGAAAATGACCTTATCGCAATCGGTTCTGGTGGTAATTTTGCCCAAGCATCAGCAATGGCACTACTGGAAAACACCGAATTAGACGCTGAAGAAATCGCTAAAAAATCCCTGACTATTGCAGGTAATATCTGTGTATTCACCAACGGTTTCCAAACAGTTGAAACTATCGATTACTAAATTTTACCGAATTAAAGGACGCTTATTATGTCTTCAATGACGCCAAGAGAAATCGTTTCTGAATTAGACCGTCACATTATCGGTCAACAAAATGCCAAGCGTGCTGTGGCAATTGCCCTACGTAACCGCTGGCGCCGCATGCAGTTAGACCAAGAATTACGCCAAGAAGTATCACCAAAAAATATTTTGATGATCGGTCCGACCGGTGTTGGTAAAACTGAAATTGCCCGTCGTTTAGCTAAACTAGCAAACGCACCATTTATCAAAGTTGAAGCGACTAAATTTACTGAAATTGGTTATGTCGGTAAAGAAGTTGAGCAAATCATCAAAGACTTAACTGATGTTGCAGTAAAGCTGACCCGTGAACAAGAAATGAAGAAATACCATGTTCGCGCCGAAGAAAATGCCGAAGATCGCGTTCTTGATGCCCTACTACCAAACCCACGTAACAACTGGGGCGAAGAAGAAAAAGCCAGCAATGATAATACCCGTCAAATCTTCCGTAAGAAATTACGCGAAGGCAAATTAGACGACAAAGAAATTGATATTGAGCTTGCCGCACCACAAGTCGGTGTTGAGATCATGGCACCTCCAGGCATGGAAGAAATGACCAATCAATTACAAGGCATGTTCCAAAACCTCTCTGGCGGTTCAACAACTAAAGCACGCAAGATGAAAGTCAAAGAAGCCTTGAAACAACTTGTTGAAGACGAAGCGGCAAAACTGGTTAACCCAGAAGAATTGAAAGAAAAAGCCATCTTTGCGGTAGAGAATAACGGCATCGTATTCCTTGATGAAATTGATAAGATCTGTAAACGCAGCGATTCAAATGACGGCGGGGTATCACGCGAAGGTGTACAACGTGATTTATTACCACTTATCGAAGGTTCAACAGTCACAACCAAACACGGTATGGTGAAAACAGATCACATTCTATTCATCGCATCTGGTGCTTTCCAAGTAGCAAAACCGTCAGATCTGATCCCTGAGTTACAAGGACGTCTGCCAATCCGAGTTGAATTAGATGCCCTAAAAGCAGAAGATTTTGTGCGTATTCTAACAGAACCAAACGCGTCATTAACAGAACAATACGTGGCGATGCTGAAAACCGAAGGCGTGAACGTAGACTTCACCCAAGCAGGGATCGATGCGATTGCCAATGCAGCTTGGAACGTTAACGAGAAAACTGAAAACATCGGTGCGCGTCGTTTACACACCGTCATGGAACGTTTAATGGAAGAAATTTCATTTGATGCATCAGAAAAGAATGGCGAAAGCCTACTGGTTGACGGTGATTACGTCGGTAAGTATCTCGATGAATTAGTCGAAGATGAAGATCTAAGTCGTTACATCCTTTAATTTACCCATCGCAATATGCGGTAGTTAAAAGCAAGAAAAGAACAAGGCGCTTATGATAAGCGCCTTGCTATTATCTATAAATAGTAACGTCCTAACGGCGGTGCAACAGCGCACTGTAACTCGTCTCTATCGGTTTAATCTTTTCGGTAATTTGACACCAATGACAACGAGTCCGTCGTAGCGAGTTAAGTTTTTTCTTCAGTCGAGTACGTTTCATTAGCAGCCCCTTTGATTGTCGAGATATGATGTCAAAAATTTCCGATTATCAATGAAACAAGATTAGTTTAGCTTTCAATAATGACCAACCCAAATTAACGCTAATTATCATTATTTACCGCTAAATAGCCTTAGCTCACAATAAACTAATAGGCAAGCGCTGCAATATCGGGATTTTTTTTTGACGCTAAACATATTTACAGTTATTTAAGTCACCATTTTATTAATTAAATTATGGTAGTCTAGTAACAGATGTTCACCACTAAAATTAACAAGAAGCTCCTGCAACCATGTCCAGCAAATACCCATGTGTCGAATTTGATAATCCGTATAACTTAACCACTGAATCACAACTTGCAGATAGATATCATGATGAAATTGCACAATTTTGGGATGCAACTATCGTCGAAGACACATTGCAAGGTGTTGATAATGTAACGCTGCGCTACGCATCAGCAGTGATCAATGCAACCAGCCCTGCAATTGTACTGTTAGGGGGACGTTCAGAATCTTATCAAAAGTTTCGGGAGTTAATTTATGACCTTTGCCAACAAGGTTACTCGGTATATTGCTTAGATCATCGTGGCCAAGGCATGTCAGACCGATTACTAAAAAACTTACATAAAGGTCATGTTGAACATTTCCGTGATTATGTCACCGATTTAAAATTATTTATCGATAAAGTCATAGCTCCAAGCCAGCACAGTAAACAATATTTATTGTGCCATTCGATGGGCGGCGCGATTGGTAGCTTATACTTACAGAGCTATCACCATGACTTTGCTGCCGCAGTGCTCGCATCCCCCATGTTTGGGATTAATTTCGGTCAAATACCACGCCCTATTGCCAACATTTATAGCCGAGCGATGCATATCGTCAACAAGATCATCCATACCGAATCATTTTACGCTCCCGGTAAAGGCGATTTTACGCACTCACCATTTGAAACTAACCAGCTAACGCACAGCCCACTGCGTTTTGATATTTTCCGCCGTAGTTATGGCTTTTACCCGCAGACACAATTAGGTGGTCCAACAATTAACTGGCTACAGCAAAGTATTAAAGCTTGTCGTCGCGCGATCCTATACGCCGGGAATATCAAAACACCGACCTTAGTCTTGCAAGCAGGTGGTGATGAAGTTGTCATTGCCGAAGCACAACAACAATTTTGCCGCGCATTAAGCCATGAGCATAATCAGCATCAACCCGCTGAGCCTGTCTTGATCCCCGGCGCAGCACATGAATTATTCTTAGAAACGGATATTTTTAGGATCCCAGCACTCACTGTGGCATTGAATTTCTTTGCCAAAAATTGAGTGCGTTACTACGGACAGTCTCACGACTTTAGATTAATGAAGTAAATATTGAGGTTAAGATGTATAAAGTTATCGTTTCTGATTTAGATGGTACGTTACTGACACCTGCACATATTGTCTCAGAACAAACCAAAGTAACCATTCACAAGTTGCTTAAACAAGGTAAAAAATTCATCATTGCAACGGGTCGTCATAATGTCGATGTCGAAGCCATTAGAAAAACGATTGATGCTGAAGTTTATCTCATCACCTCTAACGGGGCGCGGGTTCACAATAATAAGGGTGAACTTATCTACAGTAAAAATGTGCAGGTAGAGATAGCACAAATGATCGCTGAAATTACGTTGCCAGAGACGATTCAAACCAATGTTTACCGTGATAACGAGTGGTTCGTCGACAAGCCAAACCCCGAGATCCTTAGCTTTAGTCAAGACTCCACATTTAGCTATCAAGTTGCCGATCTCGCCACACTAGAAAAAGCTGGCATTGCCAAATTCTTCTTCTGTGGTCCACATGACGATCTCGTCACGTTAGCAGCACAGATTAACGCACAGCACGGCGCACAACTAAATGTGTCATTCTCATTACCTGAATGCTTAGAAGTTATGGACATTAACGTCAATAAAGCCCTCGCGTTGACCGAAGTACTCAAGATCAAAGGCTTCACTCTGGCTGAAACAGTGGCTTTTGGTGATGGTATGAATGATATCGAAATGCTACAGGCCGTTGATAAAGGCTTAGTGATGGGCAATGCTTCTGTCATGCTTAAATCAGCACTACCGGATTTTGAAATGATCGGCAGTTCTGCAGAAGATGGCGTAGCCCACTACATTGAAAAATATATATTGTAGTTAGTAACAGCCAACTGCATAATTATATATCAATCCGTTACACAGAAAGGATCTCAGTGTAACGAGTTAATGATTAACAATACTATCGATATCAAGGATGAATTATGCTTCGAGCTATACTCGCTATTAGCCTAGTTATAATAACTGGCTGTGCCCGACAACAGCAGCCTATTATCAGTAACAGCCCTTACTCTCTCGGTAATACCAGCCAACCACTCATTCCGCCAGCCAAAAATTCAACGACATCGAGCAATATAAATAAAACCTTGGATATTTCGGTCATTCCGAAAAAATATGCCAACTTCAGGGGTATTGTCACGATAACACCGCAGCAGCGCACCATACGCTTATGCCGCAATACCCATATTTTTAACCTACAAGCTGATAACCATTTACTCGAGCAAGTAAAACGCTTACAACAAACCAATGCCTATATCGAATTTGAAGGTCAGATAACCCAGTCGCTCAACCCAAAGCTCCAACGTCCAATCATCACTGTCGAGCAACTGCATTTTCTAGCGAAACAAAATAATAATGCTTGTCAGCAAGTAGTTTCAACCACTGACTTTGACATTATCGGCTCAGAACCGAATTGGCGAGGATATGGAAAAGATAATCAATTCACCTTCATCATTAAAGATTTAAAGAGTAACTGGACAATTAAGAAAAGTGTGATGACTAAAGGCCTACGGGCATTTATCGAAACTGAAAACAACCAAGACGAGCAACTCAACATCTCATTTTCTGGCAATGGCTGTATCGATAACAACGACAATTATTGGCAATATAACAGCACACTATATGTAAAGGATAAACAAATAACAGCTTGCGGGAAATACCCTAGCCAACAAGGCAACGCGCAAGATTGGTTGGGACAATATAATTATAAAAACAGTAATGTGACGATCGAATTAGCACTATTAGCCAACAACCAAGCTAAGGTAAAATACCGTTATAGCAATGGCAAGGAACTGCATGAAAGCGGTTATTGGCATGTGTATGGAACATCTGGATTAAAATTATTGTTAACCGAACATCAGGGTAACAAAGCCAATATCGAGTTTCACTTTCGCCGAGATGGAGTAAGGTTACAAGCAAATCAACAATGGCGTGATAACCAAAAGTATAGTTTTAATGGCGCCATATTAACCTTAGATAGAATGACGGATGAGATTGTAACAACGGCCTTTACAACTACGCTCTCACCAAGCCCAATTCGAGAGTTTCAAGCGCAAAGCATTCCTTCGCCGACAATCAGTACGCCAACAATAAACACTGCACTAAAACGTTATTTTACCATGCATAAAACCAGCACCGAGCATAGCAAATATTGGTTTAGCGAATATGACTTAAATGGTAATGGCCGCAAAGATTTGTTAGTCATGCTCGACTGGTGTGAAGGGGAAGGCTGTGTGCTATTAGTATTTGAGAACGGCTTAAATCGTTATAAGTTTATTAGTCGTATAACTCAGGTTCAAACGCCATTACAGATAAGTAAAACACAACAACACCGATGGCAAAGTTTGTTAATAAAAGACAAGCAGCAATGGCTACAGCTCGATTTTGATGGTATTAGCTATCCCTCATCGGCAAAAGCCAAGCAATTAGCAGCGGAGACCAACTTTACCTTGGTTAAATTATTCACCACAGCGTTAACCCAAAGTAATGCCATCTCCATAGAGTAAATACGCGGCACAACATGCTCGGTTAAACTGACGATATAAAAAAACGGTTATATGCGGCGGCAAATTTGTATCTGCACTAGCATTAACCGTTCGACAATGTGCTTATTTTAATTATCTAGCTTACGTAGCGGCTATACGAACTGGCCACAACTCCAGCCTGAAGACCAAGCCCATTGGAAGTTATATCCGCCTAACCAACCACTTACATCCATCACTTCACCAACAAAGTATAAACCTGGGGCTTTTTTAGCTTCCATGGTTTTCGATGATAACTCGTTAGTATCAACGCCACCGAGCGTGACCTCTGCGGTACGATAACCCTCCGTGCCGTTCGGTTTTACTTGCCAGTTATGTAACAGCATTGAAATATCATTAAGATCTTTATGCTGTAATTGCTTCAGCGTGCATTCAGGTAATAACTCATCAGCGTAGAATATTTCTACCAAACGTTTTGGTAACAAGCGCGCTAACGCCGTTTTAAGTGCTTGATTAGGACTCGACTGCGTCATTGCCGCTAAGGTTTCAGTAATTTCAGCATCAGGTAATAGGTTGATACTGACTGCTTCACCCGCATTCCAATAAGAGGATACCTGCAATACGGCAGGACCAGAGAGTCCACGATGGGTAAACAACAAGGCTTCTTTAAAACTGGTACCTGATTCAGTGGTGATACGCGCAGGTAAACTAACACCAGACAGGTCGGCATATTTATCTTTATCATGTTGCTGCAGAGTAAAAGGGACGAGGCCCGCTTTCGTGCCATTTACCTGTAAACCAAACTGTTCTGCGACCTTATAACCATACGGGGTGGCACCCAGTTTAGGCATAGATAAACCACCCGTGGCAACCACTAGAGATTCACAATTCAACGCGCCTTGGCTGGTTTGCAAATGGTAACGACCATCATCAGCTTTTTCAATAGATAGGATTTCAGTACGCAGTTGGATCTTAACACCAGCCCAATCACATTCAGTATGCAACATATCAACAATGTCTTTTGCTGAATCATCACAGAATAACTGTCCATGCTCACGCTCATGATAAGCAATACCATGACGCTCTACCATTTCAATGAAGTGCCAAGCGGTATAACGGCTTAACGCAGATTTAACGAAGTGGGGATTAGCACAAATGAAGGCACTTGTAGCAAGGTCATTATTAGTAAAGTTACAACGTCCACCGCCACTAATCAGGATTTTACGACCGGCTTTCTTGGCATTATCGAGAACCAATACTGAGCGACCTCGGTAACCAGCACTTGCCGCACACATCAATCCTGCAGCACCGGCACCAATTACTATCACATCACAACTTTGGCTCATCGAAGACCTCTAATTTAACTACAATACAAAAATGGAGCCGCAGAATAGCATTAATTATGCAGATACCCAAACGACTTCATCGCGTATGCCAAGAGATTTATTATTGCTTGTTAATACGTTCTTCAACTTCCGGCTCTAAGTATGCCATTTCATTCAAATCTTCAGCCCAATCATGCTTTTCAGCTAGCACTCGTAACATACGTATCGCCGTCACTTGTACGATAGCGACTTCAGACCACATTGACTTATTCAGGCAACGCCAATGATCAGCATCAATACGTTTAGGATTGTTAAGCTGTTCACTACAAGTATCACAAATTAAAATACAATCATCAAAATCAGGGGTTATTTGTACCGGTGCCACTTCGAAGATATTCAATTTTACCCCTGATGCATCACATGTCTCGCAATGCGAACGAGCACGTCGCGCTAGATTCTTACCGAATGCACTTAATTCATCTTTTCGCTGTTGATGTTTGTCTAAGCCTTTAGCCATTATATTCAATTCCTATATATTTAAACTGTGTTGAAAATACGTTTATTTGTCAGGAATAGCAAACCTTAGCAGCAATAAAAATACGATAAAATATCACTAGTTTAAATACTTCATAGATGGCAAGTCCATTGCTATAATCCCTGTACATGGATAGCACTTTAGTAAAGGAATAACGAATGATCCCAACCAGTAAACCTCATAATCCTAACTTTTCTTCAGGGCCTTGCAGCAAGCGTCCAGGCTATCAACTCGAGATGCTTGATATCATCACAATGGGACGATCACACCGCTCAGATATTGGTAAAGCAGCGCTACAGCAAGCAATAACACAAACCAAAGAGTTACTCCAAATCCCAGAGGATTATAAAATAGCGATAGTGCCAGCCTCAGATACTGGCGCGATGGAGATGATGCTATGGTCTTTACTCGGTAGCAAACCCGTTGATGTTTGTTACTGGGAGTCGTTTGGTAAAGGCTGGTTCAGCGATATCAAGAATGAACTACAACTCAGTAATGTTAATGCAATTACCGCTGATTATGGCCAGCTTCCTGATTTAAATGCCACCAACTCAGACCATGATATTGTCTTTACTTGGAATGGCACCACATCAGGTGTGAAAGTAGAAAATGCCGACTGGATCAGCGGCCAGCGTACTGGTTTAACTATCTGCGATGCGACCTCGGCTGTGTTTGCGATGCCAATGGATTGGGATAAGCTAGACGTAACAACCTTTAGCTGGCAAAAAGTATTAGGCGGAGAAGGTGCGCATGGCATGATTATCCTCAGCCCAGCTGCGGTTACACGCTTAGAATCGTATACACCACCTTGGCCACTGCCAAAAATTTTCCGGTTAACACAAAACGGCAAGCTAATTGAAGGCATCTTTAGCGGTGCGACGATCAATACCCCATCGATGTTATGCGTTGCTGATTATTTAGATGCGTTAAATTGGATAACAGCAATAGGTGGCCTTGATAGCGCTATTGCGCGATCTGAGAATAACTTAGCCATCTTAACTAATTTTGTTAATCAACATGACTGGGTTGACTTCCTTGCTAAGCAAGTTGAATACCGCTCTAATACCAGCGTATGTTTGCGCTTGTCGCTGACTGATAGCCAGCTTAAAAAATTCAACAACTTATTAGCCGGTCAACAAGTCGCATACGATATTAACTCATATAAAGATGCACCATCAGGACTGCGTATTTGGTGTGGTGCAACGGTTGAATCGCATGATATTGAGCTGCTATTACCTTGGCTGGTTTGGGCTTATGAAAGTGTAAAAGATAACGACTAACTATTTAAGCTATAATGTAAAAACTAAAAAACCAGCCGTAGGCTGGTTTTTTATTGGCTATCCTCACTGCTCACCATAAAAATAAACGTACTTGGCACTTTAATTAAGCACAGC